>DATGQM010000217.1:0-7483 GCA_035304205.1 Arenibacter sp.
GCTTCCCAATAATAGTGCCGCCTCTTGTAGGTGGTTGGACTGCCGCATAAAGGAAGCGCGACAGATTACGTAAACATATGGGAATAGACTTATCGATAGGATAAAAACGGCACCGGGCATATTCATAATATCGATAATGGCGCCTTTAATATGAATATCGAAGTTGTTCCTTAGAAAGGCCTGAACGGGACCGGTATATTCCAAGATCCCAACATAACTATAACCCATCATATAGGACGGAAAGGCCAAGGGAAGGATAAGAAGCCATTCAAAATATTTACGCCCGGGAAATTCATACACAGAGACCAGCCAGGCCATCCCCACCCCAATAATAAAGGTACAGAACGCTACCGATACCAGCAGGATAATGGAGTTGGAGAAATAGGCGGGAAGTAAAGTGGCCGCAATATGTCCCCAATGCTCGCCCGGGGCATCAAAAAGTTTTATTAAAATAGTAAAAATAGGGGTCAATACCAATAACAGTATAACGATCGCCCCTCCTGTCCACTTATTCCACCAATAGGTGGTCCTTTTTGCCATGCCTAACCGCCATTGAAATTATTTCCAACCCGCATGGTCAAAGATCTTGACCGCCTCACTATTGTATTTTCCAAGATTATATAGGTCGATGGAATCTGCCTTAAAATCTCCCCAAGTCTTTAATATGGCCGCTTTGGCCGCCTTGGGATTAATGGGGTATTCATAATTTAAGTTCGCCAAGGTCTGTTGTGCGGACTCGCTGGAAAGAAATTCCATCAATTTTATAGCATTTTCCTTGTTCGGTGCATATTTCGTTACGCCCATACCGCTTATATTTATATGGGTACCCCTACCTTCCTGATCGGGGAAAATAATGCCTACCGTTTCCCCCGCCTTGCGTTCTTCCTCGTTCCCGTCATTGAGCATTAGGCCGATATAATAGGTATTGACCACTGCGATATCCCCTTCCCCGGATGCGACCGCCTTCACTTGGTCCCGATCGCTACCCTTTGGGTTCCTGGCCATATTGGCGACCATTCCCTCGGCCCACCTTTTTGCGCCCTCTTCCCCTTCGGCCACAATAATGGAAGCCAATAAGGATTGGTTATATATATTTTCGGAGGAACGGATCAGGACTTTCCCTTTCCATTTGGGATCGGTCAGGTCTTCATAATTTTTTATTTCTTCGGGATCAACACGGTCCTTTGCATAGGCAATGATCCTTGCCCGGTAGGTCATCCCATACCAGTACCCATCCTTCTCACGAAATTTTGGGCCAATATTGGCCTCTAGAATTTCCGAGCTTATGGGTTGAAGCAGCCCTTTTTCCTGGGCACGGTACAAACGCCCGGCATCAACGGTAATCAAAACATCGGCCTTGGAAGCTTCCCCCTCCGTTTCCAGACGTTGTATCAACTCGTCGGCACTTGCGTTTACGATATTCACTTTGATTCCGGTCTCTTCCGTAAATTGGGAAAAAAGTTTATCATCCGCCTTATAATGGCGGTGCGTATATATGTTTACGACATTTTTATCCGAAGCTGCATCCCCGCATGATAAAAAGGAAGTCGTAATGGCCGCTACGAGTAGTAAGAATTTCTTCATTTTGTGCTGTTTAAAAAAACAAAGATACACTTATTTAGACTTATTCCAAACAAGAAAAGGGGCGTTCTAGATTTTAACCACCTATCTTAAATTTCATCCCCTTTATTTCCGATATTCCCATAATTATCATCATGGTCATCGATAGTGGTTTTCTTCCAGATCGATATACCCGATCGATAAGCCGTTCTCCCGATCATATGGGCCGCTACCGGGGCCGTAAGCAATAGGAAAAAAATTATGGCCAGGGCCTTTGCCGTTACGGACACATCGGGAAATTCGATGGCCGCACAGATCAAGAATACCCCCACCCCCAGCGTAGCGGCCTTTACCGTAACCGAGAGGCGCAGATAAAAATCGGGCATCCTTAAGATTCCGATAGAGGCGAACAAGATCGCCAAGGCGCCAATTGTACTGAGTATGCCTATAAAAATATCCATCCTTATTTTTTACTTTTATCCAAATAAAATGAGAAGGCAATTGTTCCCAAAAATGCGATCAACGCAAAGATCATGGCCACGTCCAGGAACATGGCCTGGCCCGAACGGATGCTAAAGGCCGTAATCACACCGATACCGATGGTAATGATCAGATCTAGGGCAATTACCCGATCCGCCACACTGGGGCCCTTGTACAAACGTATAAACGAAAGTATGACCGATAGCGTTAAAATCGGAAAAATCACATAATCAAAATATAAATTCAATGTCATCTTAAAATATCTAATATTTTTCGCTCACTATTCTGCATCCTGGAAATAAACTTTTCCCTATCGTCCAGGTACATCACATGGATAACGATCGATTTTTTATCTTCACTGACATCCAGGAGTATGGTCCCCGGCGTTAAGGATATAAACATCGACAATAAATTTATTTCCAGATCGGAAGTAGCCTTTAAGGGGAAACGTACTATTCCCGGCTTAAAAAAATATTTGGGCGTGATCACATCATACGCCACCTGTAGGTTCGCTACCATCATTTCGTACAGGAAATAAAAGGCAAAGCCGATTATCTTGGGCACCCGATAGAAATACCGCTTGTCCGTCTCGTTCTTGTTCATTACCCATAAGAGAAAGAATCCCAACAGATACCCGAACAGAAAATTGGAATAATACATGGAACCTGTAAGGGCTACCCAAATGAAGGATAACAGTAGGTTCATTAAAAATTGTTTAACCATGGCCTATCTCTTATTTACCCAATACGGCCTCAATATAAAAGGAAGTATCCACCATCTCATCAGCTATCCTCTCCGCGACCTGGACTATTATTTCCGCATTTAACCCTATAAATAGGGAAATAAGCGCCAATAATCCAATAGGTAGCACCAATAAGGTTTTCCCATATCCTTCCAGAGGTTCAAAATTATCTATAATAAGTGCATCCGTGGAAGCATCCTTCCAGAATACTTGGGACCATATCTTTGCAATTAGGAACAAGGTAATAAAGCTACCGATAATAATACTCCCAATAAATAGGTAATTTTCATTTTCATAGGCGGCATCGATCAAATAGATCTTTGGCCAAAAGCCCGAAAGTGGCGGGATCCCCGCCAACGAAAAGAGAACGATCGCCATCAAGAGGGACAATTTGGGATAATTGGCATAGATGCCGCCCAATTTGGATAGGCTCATGCTTCCCCGCAGTTGCCGGATCAGGCCCGTCATTAAAAAGAGGTTTGTTTTTACGATAATATCATGGATGAGATAAAAAATGGCCCCAATAAACGCCACTTTTGTATATAGTCCCAGCCCCCCGACCACAAAACCAAGG
Source organism: Arenibacter sp. (assembly GCA_035304205.1). Taxonomy (GTDB): domain Bacteria; phylum Bacteroidota; class Bacteroidia; order Flavobacteriales; family Flavobacteriaceae; genus Arenibacter. The sequence continues at coordinate 3,357 of DATGQM010000217.1, forward strand.
TGACAAACGATCAAATAGGAAAACAAACGCCGGATATTATCCTTTATAAGGGCCCCGAACGCCCCCGTCAAGATCGTCATAATACCAATACCGATAAGGACGTTCCTTACAAATTCGTTCGGGACAAAGATCAGGGTAAACATCCTGAACAGTGCGTATATCCCAACTTTTGTCAACAGGCCCCCGAATACCGCCGCTACTGCCGAGGGAGGTGTATGGTAGGAGGAGGGCAACCAGAAATACAGTGGAAATACCGCCGATTTGATCCCAAAACCGATCAGAAAGAACATCGCCGTCAAGTTGACGATCGCCTGATTTTCCACTAAAAGGATCTTCTGTGAAAGATCGGCCATGTTCAGGGTGCCGGTAATCCCATATAATATTCCTATCCCCGTTAAAAAGAAGGTGGAGGCCAAAATATTCATGGCCATATATTTTACCGCGCCCTCTAATTGCGGTTTGCGCCCACCTAGCGTTAACAATACGAACGAAGAAATAATTATCACCTCGAACCAGACATAGAGGTTAAAGATATCCCCGGTCAAAAAGGCCCCGTTCAATCCCATGATCAAAAAATGGAATATAGGAAAATACCCGTACAGCATCCTGGCCCTCCCCACACCGATCGCGGAGAATATAGAGACCGACAAGGCCGCAATGGCCGTTAGCAGTACAAAGGTGGAACTCAATAGATCGGCAACGAAGACAATACCAAAGGGCGCTTCCCAATTGGCCGCGTTCATAGTTAAGATCCCCCCATTAAATACCTTTACAAATAAATTAAAAGCAAGACCAAGGCCGACCGCACTCCCCAAAATACTTAATACCCGATGAGTGATGGTTTTCCTCCAGAAGACCAATTGCAGTATTGCGGTAAATAAATGGACCAATACGGTCGCTATAATACTATTATCGATCATATATCTTCTTCTTCGGGCGTATTTAAATTATCCAGGTCGTCCGTACCGATCAATGCATATACCCGTTTTAATAAAACAATGGCAAAAGAGGTCAGCCCAAAACTGATCACGATCGCCGTTAATATCAGGGCCTGTGGAATGGGGTCTGCGTAGATATCCACAAAAACACTTAAGTCGGCCCCAATGATAGGCGGTTTCCCTTTAACGATGTTCCCCAAGAGGAAAATCAGCATATTGGTACCATTCCCCAACAAAATAATTCCCAGCAGCAAGCGGACCATACTTCTCTTTAAGATAAGATATATGCCCGATGCATATAAGGTTCCGATCAATACGACCAATAGCAGCTCCATACTTAATGTGTTTCCAATGAAATGGTAAATAAAATGGTAAGCACCACCCCGATCACGACGAAATAGACACCGATATCAAAGAACAATGCGGTACCGATCGTTCCTATGACCGGTATGGTCTGCTCCAACCATAGGCCCGTCATTACCGGCAGTCCCCAAAGGACCGGTAAAAACATGCTCAGGGTAGCGATCCCCAGACCTATGGGGATCAACGACATGGGCTTATAGCTCAAAAGTTTCATGGCATCTTCCGTCCCGAATGCAAAACTATGGAGAACAAAAGCAATGGAGGCCACCAGGCCCCCTACGAAACCACCCCCCGGATGGTAATGCCCCCGGAGCAGCAAAAAAACCGAAAACAACAATAAAATAGGTATTAGGTATCGGGTCGCCGTTTGTAAAATGGTACTTTTCATCTCTAGATATTTATTGTAATTCGCACATCTTCATCCCGGTTTGCAACCAATTTTCGGTCATGCTCGTTCATATTATTCCTTTTCCGAGGATTTTAACCTCAATTTTAATAGACTATATACGCCCAGCCCGGCGATGCTCAGTACAACAATTTCGAACATGGTATCAAAGCCCCTAAAATCCACTAAGATCACGTTCACTACATTTTTGCCCTTTGCCAGGGTATAGGCATATTCCCCATAAAAATCGCTGATCTCGGAGGAAGTAGGTACTTGCAGTGCCAAAATTGCGGTCAGGGATAAAATAGTACCAAAGGATAAGGCCACCATTACATCCCTTGCGATCACCTTTTTGTTCCAAGAGGAGAATCTTAGGAAGGGGGGCAAATTGAACAGGACAAATACAAATAAGACCACGGTAAGCGTATCAATGGTAAATTGCGTCATCGCCAGATCAGGGGCACCATAAAAAACGAACATCAGGCAAATAGCAAAACCTACTATACTGGTCGCCACCACGGCCGTCAGTCTGGAAGTGGTGGTGACCGTTAAATATAGGGCGACCATTAATACAAATACGTTCATCGCCTCGTAAATACTTATGGGCGATAAAAGATCAAAATCGATAAGGATAGGGCCCGCCCTTAGGAGTTCGTAGGCCAGTAAAAGTTCGGCAAAGACGATTATTTTCAAGAGGTAGGAACGTAGGAAACCGTTATGCATGACACCGGAATACCAGGTCGAAAAACCTATTATCCATGCCCACCCCTTCCTAAAAAGGGTGTACGGCGCAACGGCATCAAAACGGGCAATAAAAGAAAGTTTATTACTTGTCGGTCTGTACAGGACATATATCACTGTCCCCGCCCCGAGCGTAAGCAAGCTCAACAACAACACCGTATTAAAGCCATGCCATATCTTTAGGGGGGCAAATGCTGTTTGATCGGATAGAACAGAAACGGTCGGGGCAACGATATAATCCCCGATGAGCCCGGGGAAGATCCCGAAAACGAGGCCAAGAAAGCCCAAGATCAGGGGAGGGACCCACATGGACGCAGGGGGAAGATGGACCTTCGCGAAGCGGGGAACCAGATTGCCCATAAAGGGCTTAACGCCTGCCAGGAATCCCGCGATTACCAAGCAAATGTTCGTTATCACGGCAATGACCGTGAGGAGCAGGGCAAGTTTTTGATCGGCATTCAAGGTCGCTTCATAAATTAGATCCTTCCCTATAAAGCCAAAAAACAAGGGCATTCCCCCACTGGATAATGCGGCCAATCCACCAGCAATAAATACAGGAAACAATACCTTCCTTAAACCTGAGAGCTGGGTAAGGTCCCTTGTTTCCGTTTCGTGGTCAATAATCCCTGTGGTAAGAAAGAGGGTAGCCTTGTACAGGGCGTGGACAATGATAAACGCGAATACTGCCACCAATGCCTCCCGGGTTCCCAGCCCGATCAAGAACGTCAATACCCCCAAGGCGGAAATGGTAGAATACGCCAATACGCCCTTCAAGTCCGTTCTAAACAGGGAATGGATCGCGGCATATACCATGGTAAACCCGCCCACCAACAATAAGGTATCGGACCAGGCAGGGGTACCGCCCAATATGGGCGTAAAACGGGCCAGTAAAAATATCCCGGCCTTCACCATGGTAGCGGAATGAAGATATGCCGATACCGGAGTGGGTGCCTTCATGGCACCCGGAAGCCAAAAATGAAAGGGGAATTGGGCAGATTTTGTAAACGCACCGATAAATACCAGGCCTAAAATAAGTGGATATAGGGAATGGTTTTTTATGACCTCCGCAGCATCCATCAATCCATTAATAGTGTACGTACCCGAAATTTGACCCATTAGGACCAATCCTGCCATAAGAAAGAGGCCCCCTAAGCCCGTAATACTTAAAGCCGTTACCGCACTTCTTCGCGAATCCGGATTATCATTATTAAAGCCGATCAGGAAAAAGGAACTGATACTGGTAAGTTCCCAAAAAACAAAAAGCAAAAGGATATTATCGGATAGCACCATTCCCAACATGGAGGCCATAAACAGGCATAAAAAGCCATAAAACCGATACAAATAAGGATGTCCCTTAAGATATGAACTGGAATATATAAAGATCAACGACCCGATTCCTGTAATCAATAAACCAAACAGGAGCGAAAGACCATCCAGTCTAAAATCCAAGTCGAGTCCTAGGGAAGGCACCCAGTCGGTATGCTCCAAAAGCGTTGTTCCCAGAGCAACGGTAGGGATATGCCACGCAAAATAACAGAACAATGAAATAGGGACCAAAGCCAAAACCACGCACCATCCCGGACGAAAAAATTTTCCAAAGGGGACTAAAAGAACCGATGCGATAAACCCTAGCAGTACAACAAATAACATGAGTTAGGTTTTGGTTTTTATAAAAACTGCTAAAATACTTAAGAAAACTT
>DATGQM010000218.1:0-6697 GCA_035304205.1 Arenibacter sp.
GGTTTTACGGGTTACCGTCTATATAACGAAAACGAGAATATCCAACAGTTAGTGAGGCAAGATGCCCAGAAGCAGGTTTCCAAAAATATACAGGAGGCTACCTTCTTTAATTCGGCCCCCTTGGAATTGCCGACCATTTCATTGAACATTGCCGCCCCCGCTAGGAGCGGGGCCCATCAAATAATCGCCGGGGCCTTTAGGGTCCAGGAAAATGCGGAAAAAAAAGTGCTCCAATTAAAAGAGAAAGGGTATGATGCCTCTTATCTGGGTGCCAACGAATATGGCCTGCATATGGTGGCCTATGGTTCTTATGATGATGCCCAGGAAGCCTTAAAACAATTAAGGAAGATAAAACGCACAGAATCTTCGGAGGCCTGGATGCGTTCGATAAAATAATTGTACTTCTACTTCTCCCTTTTCTTTACCAATGTTTGGATAAAATTGATCCTAATGCAGTCAAAGACACCAAGTGAATCACGTACCCTAATGACCGATATGGTCCTACCCAGTGAAACAAACCCCTTAAATAACCTGTTCGGCGGGGAACTATTGGCACGGATGGATCGTGCGGCCAGTATTGCGGCCAGGCGGCATAGCAGGCGTATTACCGTTACGGCCTCCGTAAACCATGTCGCTTTCAATCAGGCCGTTCCGGTCGGCAGTGTGGTAACGGTAGAGGCAGCCGTTTCAAGGGCATTTAACACCTCTATGGAGGTGTATATAGATGTTTGGATGGAAGACCGGTTTAGCGGGGAGCGATCCAAGGTAAACGAGGCCATTTATACTTTTGTAGCGGTAGATGAAACCGGGAAGCCCGTTAAGGTACCGGAATTGGCACCGGAAACCCCTTTGGAACAAGCACGCTTTGATGCGGCACTACGTAGAAAACAATTAAGCTTGGTCTTGGCAGGGAAATTAAAGCCCAAGGAGGCTACGGAACTGCGGGCATTGTTTATTGATTAATCGGGGCAACTTCTGTTGGGGCTAACCCGTTGTGGCGAACCTATGTGTTCGCCCGCAAGGGGCAAACCTACTACAATCGATAGATCCAATCTTCCGGATTGAGTCGGGTCGTATTTTGGTAGAGGTAAAACTTTAATTGGGTGGTGCCATTGGCCCTACTGGTATAGATCTCGCCCAAGTTGGATTTGATGTTCACCTTATCCCCTTTTTTTACGTTTACCGTGGAGAGGTTGTAATAGGTACTGATATAGTTCCCATGCTTGATCTGAACGCCTTTATTACCTCCCGGTACAGATAGGATGGCGATGACCTCTCCCTCAAAAATGGCCCGGGCCTGGGATCCCTCGTCCGTAGCGATGATAACGCCATTGCTCTGATGCTTTATCCCGGGATAGACCGCATCGTTATATACGCCAAAGCCCTGCCTTTTTATGCCTTTTTCTACGGGCCAGATCAATTTCCCCTTGTTTGCGGAAAAATTATTGGCCAAGGCAGTAGCCTCGGGGGTAAGTACAAAAACACTGCTGCTGGCCGTACGGGCACTACTAGTATTGGCATTTTTTCCCACTTCCTTATTGGAAGCGGCAATGGCGTTACGGATCAATTTTTCGATCTGCTCATCAATACGCTTGGTCTCCTGTTTTTTCTTATTTATTTCGGAGACATATTTGCTTTCGTTCTTCCGGATATTCTTCAGGAGTTCCTTTTGCGTCTGGATTTCCTTGAACAACTGGTTTTTTACCTTTGTATTCTCGGCGACCAGACGGTCCTTTTCCTTTCTTTGATCGGCAAGGTCCTTGTTTAGCTGTGTAAGCTCGTCGGTCTTTACAACGATCTGCTCCCCCTGTTCCTTGCGATATTGGGTATATTGTTTCATATATTGAAACCGTTTAAAGGCCTGAAAAAAATCTTCGGCCGACAATAGGAACATCAACCTACTCTGACGCGATTTATTCTGATATGATTTTTGGATCATATTCCCATATTCCTCCTTCAGGAAGGCCAGATCGTTACGCAATTTTCCAATATTCCGTATATTGGTATTGATCTGCCTATTGAGAAGATTGGATTGTTGATTGGTTACCCGGATCAATTGTTGACTAACATTGATCTTTTGGTCCATGGCCTCCATTTGGTCCAGTACATTGCCCCTTTCCTTTTTTTCTGCGAACAGCAAGCGGTTGATTTCCTTTATCTCCTGTTCCAATTGCTCCCTTTTGGACTCCAAGGCTTTTTGTTCAGTGGTCTGCGCCAACAATCCTGTATGTACGGTTACACACATACATAATGTTATATAAAGTAGATACGAGCGCTTATTCAACATATTACTTTAAGGCTATTTCTTTAAAACCATTCGGTATATCATAGGGGAAATTCAATATCCTGTTAAATTCCATATTCCTATATTCTATAATGATATTGTTGATATGGTCCCCTTCGGTGGCCACTATGGTTATTTTATCGGGCAGGATCCAATTACTGATTTTCTGATAGTCGTTATAATTGATTTCCAATAGCCGCTTCTTCCATGGTTGGGATATTTGCTGACTGGCCATCTTATAATTTAATGGTTCTATCTGGAACAGTGTCTTAAATAGGTCCCCGGATCTTTTGGGCTTTAATTGATAGTACTTATTGGTTATGTCCATGGAATATTTTTCATCCCTTAAATCGAACAGGGCATCCCCCAGCAGGAGGTTCTGCACTTTTTCGAAATCGAGATCGGTACCTAGTAATTGACTCAAATAGGAAAAATCCCCATCAAAGTACTCGTTATCCAATTTATTATAGAACGATACCCTGTCCGGGGTAATATAGGCCTTAACGATACCCAAAGGGGCACTGAGCCATATTGCCTTATCCTTTTCCATCCTAAAGGTAACGCTAACGCTCTGAGTTGCACTACCGTCGGAATAATCGATTTTCATCCTTCCGCTCAGGGTCTTGAAATTTATATGGCTATAATAATGGTTCCTAATGACCGCTTTTGCCGAAATATCCTCATTTATAGCTCCCACAGTGCCTACACTGGTCGTTTTACAAGAAATGCCCCATATTGCGAAGGCAATTAATAGGACCCATTTCCGAAGTTTTTTATTGCTCTCTCCCATCGATCTATAATCCAGATTTTATTTTACTAAGATACATATTTGTCCTGGATGAATTTCCCAAAGCCTTGTTAGCATCCGCCAATTCCTGATAGATTTTATTGGTCAGAACTATATCGTCCAGAATAAAATCCAATCCGGATTCCAGGATGCCAATAGCCTCGTTATATTTCCTGTCCCTGTTCTGGGCCAGGCCATGGGCGTAATAAAAATAGGGTTGGGTTGGGAAATTCTCTATTGCTTCCATACTCTGGATCGCTGCTTCCTTAAAACTTTCGGTTTCCAAAAGGCCGGATATCAAGGAGATATAATCGGCAATCGGATTTGCTTCCCCTAGCGTTTCGACCGGCTGTATCTCCATTTCCAAGGCATCAGTATTCCTATCCTGAAGGGAGTCCTTGATCATAAGGATCAATTCCTTGGCAAAGGCCGATCCCTCCATACGGCTTAGTATACTCAGGGCGCTTTCATAATTCTGTTGCCGATAATAGATGAGGGCTAGATTCTCCCTCAGCCTTATATTCGTATAGGGAACCTGATGTTTAACAACATCCAAACCTGCTCCTTGCAGCTCCAGTATAGCTATAAGGGAATTTAATACCCAATAATTTTCCGGTAGGGACCTTAGGGCGGCCGTCCCGTATTCCTGTGCCAAGGGCAATTGTTTGGACGCCAGGTAGGCCTTGGCAAGTTCATGGTCTACCACGGCATTATCCGCTTGCAATCGCTTGCACTCCAAAAATAAATTTATGGCCTTATCATAATTTTCTATCCCCTTTTGTTTAAGCGCCTCAAAAAAAACCTCCTGAAATTCATCGGAATATTCCTCCAAAAACACCTCGGCACTATCCGCTACTTCCAGTTCATCCTCCTGGGCATAGGAACTTATCGGGATTAACAGCAATCCGGTGAAAAAAAGAAATATATATCCACGAATACCCATTCTCTCAGTTACTCAGGTTAAATTGGAAAATCCCATAAATGTCCTTCCCAAAATTAATCTATTCCATAGACCCTTGTATGGGCCTATTCCATTTATTTTAGGCCCGTGCTACCGAATCCGCCTTCGCCCCTAGAGGTTTCCGAGAGAACCTCCACCTCGATCCAATTGGCCCTTTCATGCTTCGCAATGACCAATTGGGCGATGCGTTCCCCATTTTCAATGGTAAATACCTCCTTGGATAAATTAACGAGGATTACGCCGATCTCCCCCCTATAGTCTGCATCAACCGTGCCGGGCGCATTAAGGACCGTTACCCCTTTTTTTGCGGCCAGACCGCTCCTGGGCCTTACTTGGGCCTCTATGCCTATGGGAAGTTCCAAAAACAGGCCTGTCTTTACGATAGTGCGCTCCATAGGCCCCAGTACGATGGGTTCCCCTATATGGGCCCTTAAATCCATCCCTGCGGATAATAGGGTCTCATAACTGGGCAGGGGATGGTCCGATTTATTAATGATCTTTATATTCATTTTCGCAAAAATATTTGTTTTAGTTTATCGCTTTCAAGCCTATATACGATGCCCAAAAATAGGACATACAATATAATTCCCACGATCAGGTTCCTATCGAATACATAGAAGGAGAGGATTGAAAATAGGATGGAGATCCCGAGGTAAAATATTATTTTTCTGTGGTTGTATGGAATGGGGTAATACATTCTCCCAAAGAAGAACGACATCAACATCATGGAACCATAGGCCACCAAGGTAGCGACCGCAGAGGCCTTGTATCCGAAATGGGGAATAAAGGCAAAATTAACGATGATGGTCAGGAGGGCCCCGATCAACGAAATATAGGCCCCAAACTTGGTCCTATCCGTTATCTTGTACCATACCGAGAGGTTGTGATAGATTCCCAAACAGAAACTGGCGAGCACTACCAAGGGAACAATGGACATCGCCTCCCATAAGGAATCGTTCCTTACCAGTATCAATTTAAGCAGATCGGCAAAAACTACTACCCCTAACATAATAATACTTCCCAAAATAACAAAGTAATCCGTAATCATGGCATAGGCCTTTTGCGGATTTTTGGAAGAAGCGTGACTAAAGAAAAAGGGTTCTATCCCAATTCTAAAAGCCGTTGCGAACAAGGTCATGAACATGGCCAACTTGTAACAGGCGGAGTATTTCCCAATTTCACTCTCGGCTATAGCCTCCGGCAAAAGATAGGAGAGCATGATCCTATCAAATACTTCGTTTATGGTAAAGGCAATGCCCGCCACCAATACCGGCAGCCCATAATCCATCATTTTTAACCAAAGTTCCTTATCGAACACATAAGGTCTTCTCAGATACAACCTCAACATGAGCAACAAGGTTAGTCCGCTAGCTATCAGGTTGGAAATAAAGATATAGGATATCTCAAAATTGGGCCTATAAATCCCCATAAAGGTAGAATCGGGGTTTTCTTGGACCAGTTTTGGCAGAACGAGCAGGAAGAAGATATTAAGTCCAAAATTTACGCCCACATTCAAGATCTTTACCACGGCGTAACGCATGGGCCTTTCGTTGGCCCTTAGCCAAGCAAAGGGAACAATGACCAATGCATCCAGGGCCAGGATGTAAATGGCGTATTTTATATACTTGGCCTCTATATTGGTAAAACTGGCAATGGCATCCTTAAAGAGAAGGGCAGTAACGAGAAATATAAAGGTAGAGACCATTATGGAGATCAAAGAGGTAGTGACCACCTTGTTCCTATCTACCGCATTACTGTAAAACCTAAAAAAGGCAGTCTCCATCCCGTAGGCCAGGATTACGTTAAAAATGGCAAACCAGGAAAAAATAATATTGATCTCCCCATAACCGGCAGTTTCTAGGACCCCTGTATAAAGTGGTAATAAAAGAAATGAAAGCATTCTTGGCAATACGGTAGCCAAGCCATAGATAAAGGTCTGCTTAAATAGTTTTTTAATTTGATTCAAGAAATCTATGAATTAGCTTTAAAAATAGGTATTTAATCAAATGCGTACAAAGTTAATTAAATCCCTTTTGCAAGGGTTGTACTTTTAAATCTATTATTGAGGTTCACAGCTTTTTGCCCGGATGGCCCCTTCCGTCCCGGCCCCTTGGCAGGGGCGGGACACCTTCCCCAAGGGGGAAGGATCTTTGATTCGTGTTCCTAATGTAATTCGTGGCAAAATCTCAACTCCTTCCCTTCTAGGGAAGGTGGCTTTTGCCCTGCAAGAGGCAAAAGACGGAAGGGTCTGGCGGCAACGACTTTTATTACCCGCTTCGCTGCTTTTTGCCCGGATGCCCCCTTCCGGCCCGGCCCTGAAAGGGGGCCGGGCCACCTTCCCCAAGGGGGAAGGATTTTTGATCCGTGTTCCTAATATGATCGGCGGCAAGAATTTCGCACCCCTAATATAATCCGTGGCAAAATTTCCACTCCTTCCCTTCCAGGGAAGGTGGCTTTTGCCCTTCAAGAGGCAAAAGACGGAAGGGTAGGGTCCTAAATTCTACCCTAATGTTTGGGGCAGGACCATAAAAAAAGCCCCACAAGATTGTAAGGCTCTATATTTTGGAAAATTTGGCTCCGCTAACGCTACGCCTAATTGTTCAGTGCTTCCGTTGGATGGAAAATTTGGCTCCGCTAACGCTACGCCTAATTGTTCAGTGCTTCC
>DATGQM010000219.1:0-4348 GCA_035304205.1 Arenibacter sp.
AACGAAGCTAAAAAGCAGTGTCTTTATGAAGTTATTTTTTTCAAAAGAATATTTGCATAAACACAACAATTGTTCTTGATCCGCTATAAGCAATATTTCGTTTTTTTGCCTAGTGCCTAGTGCCTAGTGCCTAGTGCCTAGTGCCTAGCGCTTACCGCTTAGCGCAACTTTAAACCTTAAACTTTGAACTCATTATTTTTTATCCCGCGCATAAGTTTTAAATTTGCACTTTAATACTCATTTGAAGTATAAATTTCTTTAACTTAAATATTAGTATAGCATGCAACTGTACAATACCTTAAGTGCAAGGGAGAGGGAGGTCCTTATTGAGGAGGCCGGGCAAGACCGTCTTACCATTTCTTTCTACAAATATGCACATATTGGCAATCCATCAATTTTTAGGAACCATCTATTTATTCAGTGGAACGAACTGGATGTTTTGGGCCGTATCTATGTCGCCCGTGAAGGCATAAACGCCCAATTGTCGGTTCCTGCGGAGAATTTCGAGGTTTTTAAATCGCATTTGGACAGTATTGTTTTTTTGGAGAATGTCCGTTTGAACATCGCTATCGAGCAGGATAATAAATCGTTCCTAAAATTAAAGATAAAGGTGAGGGATAAAATCCTTGCGGATGGACTAAACGACGCCACTTTTGATGTTACCAATAAGGGGATCCATTTAAATGCCGAGAAGTTCAATGCGCTGTTGGAAGATCCGGATACGATATTGGTGGATATGCGCAACCATTATGAAAGCGAAATAGGACATTTTAAGAATGCCATAACCCCGGACGTGGATACATTTAGGGATTCCCTGGATATTATTGAACGAGATCTGGCCGACCATAAGGAGGATAAAAAACTGCTAATGTACTGCACTGGGGGCATAAGGTGCGAAAAGGCCAGTGCCTATTATAAACATAAGGGATTTAAACAGGTCTACCAGTTGGAAGGGGGAATAATAGAATATGCCCGTCAAGTGGAGAATCAAAAATTGGAAAACAAATTCTTGGGCAAGAATTTTGTTTTCGACCATAGGCGCGGGGAGCGGATTACCGATGATGTCATTGCCCATTGCCACCAATGTGGAAATGCCTGCGATACCCATGTGAACTGTGCCAACGAAGCTTGTCATCTACTCTTTATACAATGTGATTCCTGTGCGGAGGCCATGGATAATTGCTGTTCCGATGCCTGTAAGGATATAAATGCCCTGCCTTACGAGGAACAGAAGGAATTGCGGAGAGGTAAGGTGGTCAGTAATAAGATATTCAAAAAAGGAAGGTCGGAAGTATTAAAATACAAGCGTTAAAAGATTCGATAATCTTGCCTTAAGGGTATGGAGCGTGAAATTCGCATATTTTTAATTTGCGTTTCCGACCAATTTTCGACTATGCTCATTTCATCGCATTAAAAAAACACTATCTTTACATTTAATAATTTTATGAACCTTTTTCGGTGAAAGTGTTACATTTTTTACCGAACCAAGATACAAAATATGGGTTGTAGCAGTTGTTCAACCGGTAAGGACGGACAGCCAAGGGGATGCAAGAACAATGGGACTTGCGGTACCGATGGCTGTAATAAATTGACGGTTTTTGATTGGCTTTCCAATATGTCGCTTCCAAATGGGGAAAAACCATTTGATTGCGTGGAAGTCCGTTTTAAAAATAGTAGAAAGGAATTCTTTAGAAATTCGGAAAATCTTTCCCTTTCCATCGGCGATGTGGTGGCTACACAGGCCACTTCGGGTCATGATGTGGGCATGGTTACCCTTGTCGGGGAGTTGGTAAGGGTACAGATGAAAAAGAAAAAGGAGGATTACCATAGTGCCGAACTTCCCAAAATTTACCGGAAAGCTTCCCAAAAGGATATCGATATCTGGCAGAAATGCAGGGATAGGGAAGAGGAAATAAAAAAGAGGGCCAGGGAAATCGCGATCGTCCTAAAACTCCAAATGAAAATCTCCGATGTGGAATTCCAGGGAGATGGGTCCAAGGCAACTTTTTATTATACCGCGGAAGACCGGGTAGATTTTAGACAGTTGATCAAGGATATGGCCAAGGCCTTCGGTATCCGGATCGAAATGAAACAGATCGGCTACAGGCAGGAAGCCCAACGCTTGGGGGGTATAGGTTCCTGTGGCAGGGAATTGTGCTGCTCTACCTGGTTAACGGACTTCAGGTCTGTAAGTACCTCTGCGGCCCGTTACCAACAGCTTTCCCTAAATCCGCAAAAATTGGCGGGACAATGTGGGAAGTTAAAATGCTGCCTAAATTATGAATTGGACGTTTATCTGGATGCCCTAAAGGATTTCCCGAGTCAGGATACCAAGCTTTTTACGGAAAAAGGAATGGCCTTTTGCCAGAAAGTGGATATTTTTAAAGCCTCCCTATGGTTTTCCTATAGGGATGAGCCTGCCAATTGGCACGTACTTTCCAAAGAGCAGGTACATGAGATAGTGGAAAAGAACAAGAATAAGGAGAAAGTCGCCAGTTTGGAAGAATATGCCGTAGAAAACGAGGAACCCGTTGAAAAGGTATATGAAAACGTAGTGGGACAGGATAGTTTGACCCGTTTTGACACCCCTAAAAAGAAGCGTCCTAACAGGAACAATAAGAAAAGGAAAAATAATAACTATAAAAAAATACCACCCCGGAATGCTTAAGGGCCTAACTGCACTTTTATTGTGGGTCTTAATGGTCTCCTGTGACGGGCATACCGTAATATCGGCCTATAAACCTACTGATAACGGTGCTTGGAACAAGGATAGCATTATGCGTTTTACCTTTACGGACCTGGATACCGTGCAGCCTTATAATATGTTTATCCATATCAGGAACGATCAGACCTACCCTTATAGCAATCTATTCCTTATTGCAGAATTGGGCTATCCCAATGGGGATGTGGTGCGGGATACACTGGAATATGAAATGGCTTCCCGTGAGGGACAATGGTTGGGGAGCGGTAAGGGGAGCTTAAAGGAAAATAAATTATGGTATAAGGAAAACGTCGTTTTTCCATCCTCCGGCGTATATACCCTAGAATTATCCCATGCCATGCGCAAAAATGGCCAGGTAGATGGTATCGTAGAATTGGAAGGTATTACCGATGTGGGATACCAAATAGAAAAAAGTAATCCTTAGGCCTATGGCGACCGCTAAGAAGAAAAAGAATAACAACGGTTTTTTTAAGTATATAAAATGGTTCTGGATATTGTTCATCGCAGGCGTCCTATCCGTAGTTTTGATATTTCTTATGGCTTCCTGGGGTGTTTTTGGGCCGATGCCCGAGTATGAATATTTAGAAAATCCCCAGACCAATTTGGCCAGTGAGATCATTTCCTCGGACGGAAACACCCTCGGTAAATTTTATCTGGATGATAACCGAACGGATGTAGACTATGAGGATTTGCCAAAATCCTTGGTGAATGCCCTTGTTGCCACTGAGGATGCCCGTTATTTTGACCATTCCGGAATAGATACCCGGGGCACCATTAGGGCATTTGTCTTTTTAGGGAAGAGGGGCGGGGCCAGTACCATTTCCCAACAATTGGCAAGACAATTGTTCGTGGGGGTGCGTTCCAAGAATATATTTGAGACCATCTCCCAAAAAATAATGGAATGGGTCCTAGCGAGCAGGTTGGAGCGAAGCTATACCAAGGAAGAGATCATAAAAATGTACCTTAACATTTATGATTTCAACTATAATGCGGATGGAATCCGATCGGCTTCCCGCATCTATTTTGGGAAGGAACCCCAAAATCTCAAGATAGAGGAGTCGGCAGTATTGGTCGGGATGTTGAAAAACTCTTCCCTGTACAATCCGATCCGAAGGAAGGAGTTGGTCCTAAACCGTCGGAATACCGTATTGGGGCAAATGGCCAAATACGATTATATTACGGAAAAGCAAAAAGATTCGCTCCAGGCCCTGGAAATGGAAATTTTCTTTAACCCTGAGTCGCATCGAGATGGTATTGCAACCTATTTCCGTATGTATTTGCAGGGTTTCATGAATAATTGGATCAAGAATAATCCCAAACCGGCACTCAAAGGTGAGAAAGATAAATGGAACCTTTATTTGGACGGACTTAGGATATACACTACTATAGATTCCCGTATGCAACAGAATGCCGAAGATGCGGTATCCGAGCATATGAAGCGACTACAGGCCGAGTTTTTCCATCAGAACACACCGGAGCGGAACAAAACGGCACCTTTTATTGAGGAGTTTCCCGGAGAAATAGATAGGATTATGGAACGGGGGATGAAAAACTCCGATCGTTGGCGCAATATGAAGGCCAATGGCAAATCGGAAGGGGAAATCAGGGAATCGTTCAATGTGAAGA
>DATGQM010000220.1:0-7153 GCA_035304205.1 Arenibacter sp.
CATTTTGGCCGTATACGGGAGCAACTCGCTTATATAGGTGCCATTATTACCGTGCCGCTCGAAATTGAACAGGGATCCCACCAAGGGAAAATTGTCCTGTCCGGAGGTCATGCCGGTTAGTCGCTGCCCATTTCGGATGGATTCTGGCAAATCCTCGCCCCTTCGCTGGTTCAGCAGGGGTT
This sequence comes from Arenibacter sp., assembly GCA_035304205.1. Classification (GTDB taxonomy): domain Bacteria; phylum Bacteroidota; class Bacteroidia; order Flavobacteriales; family Flavobacteriaceae; genus Arenibacter. Next base: position 183 of record DATGQM010000220.1, read on the forward strand.
TGTAATCAAAAAGTTCCAATTGCGAAGGCCCCCCGCTCTGGAATAGATAGATGACCCTCTTTATTTTTGCAGGATGGTGCAGGGAATCCAGAATACCTTTTACGCCAAGGAGGCTATCGTCTTGGGTGAGGATCCCGTTTTTGTCCTTTCTGAACAGATTGACGCCCAATAAAGAGGCCAATGCCACCCCGCCCACGCCCAGGGCCGTTTTGCCCAAAAACGATCTGCGGTTTAAGATCAACGATCTTTCTTCCAAAATTTTCTTTTCGCTCATGATCAGCCGCGGGTTATGGTTTCGTCCAAATTTAAGATCGTATGGGCCGTCAATGCCATGGCGGCCAGTTCCTTTTCCGAATATTTTTCATGCGTTGCATGGGCTCCGATGGATAAGTATTCCTCAGCTGTAATTTCCTTGGCCTCTATTTTTTGTAACATACTATTATAATAACCGCCCAACCTGATCAGTTCTGTATCATTGGGGGGCCTGGAGGTAGCCTGTGTAAAGATATATACGATCTGATCGTCGGTTCCTTTTTTTAGGTCCATGGCATGTTCGGCCAGCACTCGGGCGGCTTCAATAATTTGAGGGTCGTTCAGTAAGACCAAGGCCTGTAATGGGGTATTGGTCTCTTGGCGCTTAACACTGCACAGGTCGCGGGAAGCTGCGTCAAAGGTCATCATACTGGGCGGGGGTACGGTCCTTTTCCAAAAGGTATAGATGCTCTTTCGGTACAGGTCCCCCCCCGTTCCGGTAGTATAGGCTGCCGTACTGCCCCCGCCACCGCCCGTAGTAGCTTCCCAGATGCCATCGGGTTGATAGGGCTTTACACTGGGACCCCCAATTTCCTTGGTCAATAATCCACTTATCTTTAGGGCCTGGTCCCGGATCATTTCTGCGCTCAGCCTCAATCTCGGGGCCCTGGCCAATAATTGGTTCTCCGGATCTAGTTCCAACAGTTTGGGCGTGGTGTTCGTACTTTGTTGGTAGGTAGCGGAAAGGGCTATGTATTTTAATATTTTTTTAGTGTCCCAGCCCCCATCCCTAAATTTAAGGGCCAGGTGATCTAACAGTTCGGGATGGGTAGGCAGGGAGCCCTGGTTTCCAAAATCGAACGAAGACGCTACTATCCCGGTCCCGAACATACGCTGCCAGAATCTATTTACCGTAACCCGTGCGGTCAGGGGATTGTCCTGGTGGAACAGCCATTGGGCAAGTCCCAGCCTGTTTTTTGGATATTTTTCCGGGTAGGGAAGTATGGCTTCCGGGGTATTTGGGAAGACCCGGGCGGTAGGTTGATCGTATACGCCCCTGTCCAATATGTAGGAAGGTCTAATTTTCTTCATTTCCTCCATAATCATTACGGGCACTTCCTGTATGGGCGATTTCTGTAATTGGACAAAGTCCAATACCCCGTTCTTTTCTTTTTCCGTGATTACCATATAAGGCCTTGGGATTTTTCCGGCCCCTCCCGGTGTCAGCCCCAGCTCGTCTATATTGTTGAAGAAGCTGTAGAGTTCAAAATGTTCTTCCTGACTTATAGGGTCGTATTTATGGTCATGGCAGCGGGCGCATTCAAGGGTCAGGCCCAGAAAGGCCGTACCAAAGGTCACGGTCCTATCGGCCACATATTCTACCCTATACTCTTCTGGGATCACTCCCCCTTCAAAGGTAATTTTATGGTTTCGGTTAAAGCCGGTCGCCAAAATCTGTTCCGCATTGGCATCGGGCATTAGATCGCCCGCCAGTTGGTAGGTTACAAATTGATCATAGGGCAAATTGGTATCGAAGGCATGGATCACCCAGTCGCGCCAAGGCCACATTATGCGCTCAAAATCGTCCTGGTAGCCATGGGTGTCGGCATAACGGGCAATATCCATCCATTCCGAGGCCATATGTTCCGCATAATCCGAAGTATTCAGGAGGGAATCGATCACTTCCTCATAGGCGGTGGGGGAATTGTTCCCTACAAAACTATTTAACTGCGCCACGCTGGGGGGCAGGCCCGTCAGGTCAAAGAAAATACGGCGCAACAACTTTTCCTTGGGAGCTTTGTCGCTCGGTGTCAATCCCATTTTTTCCAAATTGGACAGGACAAAATTGTCTATTGCGTTTTGTGGCCAGGAAACATTGGAAATTTTGGGTACTAGGGGATCGGTGGGCGGTAAAAATGCCCAATGGGTCTTATATTCGGCGCCTTGTTCGATCCATTTTTTTAGGATTTCCTTTTCGTGTTCCTTAAGTGCCAGATTGGATTCGGGCGGTGGCATCATAAGGGAGGCATCGGTAGTATAGATGCGGTTTATCAGTTCACTTTTTTTGACATCGCCGGGTACAATGGCATAGTGGTCTTGCTTTTCCCCCAAAGCCAGATAGGCACCTTCGGCGGTATTCAGGGATAGCCCGCCCTCCACCGCATTTTTATCCGGGCCATGGCATTTAAAGCATCTATCCGATAGAATGGGTTTAACGTGAAAGGTAAAGTCCACTACCTCCGGCACTACTTCCGTAGCCATGTCCATAGCCGATAGTCTACCCTTGGGGCTTTGTAAATTGCAGGCGGATAGGAGTATAACAAGCCCTGTGCCCAAGAGGCAAAAGATATGGTGTATCCAATATGTAGGTCGGTTTTTATTGGGCATGGTCGGAAATTTACTTTTCAGGGCGGACCTAATCTTGTTCTAAGATAATTTATTTAGTATAGCCCAATCGTTAATTTCGACAAATGACCATTCATGAAAGTTGAAGGTAATCGGGAAGGGAGAAATTTACGGTTACATTTGGGCTAAAGTTAGGGGGCAGTGCTATCATCATTAAGGATCCTTCCCTTTACATCGTTGAGGTAAGATCTGCCGATAGTATATCTAACTCCTTGTATTTCAATGCTATTTCCTTCAATGGTGTCAATTTTGTCGATGGCGATGGTATAGGATCTATGGATCCGGATAAATTTCTCTACGGGCAGTTCTTCCGTAAAGCTGCTAAGGGTTTTGTGGATAATGAACTTATTGTTCTTGGTCTTGATGCGGATGTAGTCCTTTAAACTCTCTATTACGATAATATCGTCCAGATAAACTTTTTGTAATTTTTTCTTATCGACCTTTACAAAGATACTGGCATTTTCTTGGATAGGTACATGGAACTGTCTGGACCCTTCCTTAAGGTCTATGATTCTATTTACCGCTTTTAAGAATCTCGGGAAGGGGATGGGTTTTACCAAATAATCGATCGCATTGAGTTCAAAACTTTTTATGGCATGCTCCTCATGGGCCGTGGTAATGACGACCATGGCCTTGGAGGTTAACGTACCAAGGAGGTCCAGCCCGCTCATTACGGGCATATTTATATCCAGGAATATAATATCGACTTCATTTTTTTGGATAAACGAGGCGGCGTCCACGGCATTGGTAAAGGTCTGTAGCAATTGTAGGTCCTTGATCTGTTCCACATAATTCCTTAATATCCTTAATGCTAAAGGTTCATCATCTACTAGTACTACTTTAAGATTCATTTACTTTTAATTTAAGAATTACATTGAACATATTATCCTCTTCGAAGATAGAAAGATGGTAATCCTTTGGGTCATAACCCAATTCCAGGCGTTTTTTTACATTGGAAAGTCCGATTCCCCCGGTTTTTGGGATAAATAGCTTTTCTTCCTTGTTTTGGGGAAGGGTATTACTTACCTTGAAGTTCAAATATACGTCCTCCATTTCGATATCGATTACGATGCGTGTGCTACCGATATTTTTATTTGCCCCATGTTTAAAGCAATTTTCGACAAAAGGAATCAGGAGCATGGGCGCAATGGTCTTATCCCCGGGATCTCCCGTAATGTTGATGTCGATAATAACGGAATCATCAAAGCGGATCCGCTCCAGTTCCACATAGTTTTGTATGCATTCGATCTCATCCAATAGATACTGATGCTGATTTTTGGTACCATACAGCAGATAACGCATTAATTCCGATAGTTTTAGGATCGTTTGGGGGGCCTTGTCCGACTTTTCCAGTGTTAGGGCATATATGTTGTTAAGGGTATTGAAGAAAAAATGGGGGGATACCTGTGATTTCAAGAATTTGAGCTCCGTGGTCAATTGTCTTTTTTCAAGTTCATGCAGTTTGCTATGCTCTTGCAACCAATCCGCAGTAATTTTAATAGCGGTAACAAAGGCTACAACATACAGTTCCCCGAGCATGGTAGTTATGGCATAGTCAAAGGTTAGACTGTCGGTTACTTCCGGTCCTTCGGGCCAAACGTTGGTACTTACCAGATAATAGGTTAGGTTGTATTTGACCAAGAGCATTATAAACAGGGAGGCCAACATGAGCACGGTATAAGTTGTATACTTTCTAGTGAAGATGAATTTGGGCATTAAATAATAAATATTAAAATAGGTCAGGGCCATGTGGATGGGAAAACCGAACAGACTTGTTTTAAGGGAATATTCAAAATCGTCATGTAGACTGCTCCACCTAAGGGTATTGAATATGAAATAAACAAGCCAAAAGATAATATGGTGCCGGTAGTTTATGGTATAGTCCCCGGGATTATTTTCCTTAAATAATTTATCCAATCGATCAGTGGTTGGCATAGGTATGGTTAATTTGGAAATCCTTGACCCCGATAATATTTTGAAAAAAGTAGTATTATGGCAAAAATATTCGAAATTTAGCGAAAATAAGGAATGCAGGGTATCTTTAAAGGGTATATTTTTATTTACAGTATTTTTGGATAAACAATTTTAATTTTTATAAGGATGGAATTTATTAAAGGGAATAAGGGTTGTGCGCTAGCGATAATCATGATGGTCTATTTTGGAATCTTTAAAGGGAACGCCCAAGATGTCCCAAGAAGTTATATTGCCTATAAGACCAATGAAGCCCTGACCATAGATGGGAAGGCCGATGAAAGGGCTTGGGAGAAGGCTCCTTGGTCCCAGGATTATATCGACATAGAAGGAGTGGTGGCCCCTACCTATAAAACCCGGATGAAGATGTTATGGGATGCCGATTATTTATATTTCCTGGCCGAAATGGAGGAACCGCACGTTTGGGCCACCTTAAAGGAGCGCGATACCGTTATTTTTTACAATAACGATTTCGAAATCTTTATAGATCCCGATGGGGATACCCACAATTATTACGAATATGAGATGAACGCCCATAACACCTTGTGGGACCTTTTCCTGACCAAGCCCTATCGCAATGGTGGAAAGGTATTGGATAGTTGGGATATACAGGGCGTTAGATCGGCAGTGGATATTAGGGGTACCCTGAACGACCCTTCGGATCGGGATCAGGGCTGGAGCGTGGAAATTGCCCTTCCTTGGAAGGTAATCACCGAGGCTGCCAAAGATGGTAAGGTGCCTGTAAACGATTTTTGGCGTCTTAATTTTTCGAGGGTAAACTGGAATTTCGACCTAACGGATGGGCGGTATTCCCGAAAGAAGGATGAAAATGGCAAATTCTTGCCCGAGTACAATTGGGTATGGTCGCCCCAGGGCGTTATTAATATGCACGAGCCGGAACATTGGGGGTATGTATATTTTTCTTCGGAAACGGTGGGGGAAAGATCTGTAGAATTTTCAATTCCCCAGGACGATCATATAAAATGGTATATGTACGAACTGTACCGGGGAATGTTGCACGGCAAAGAAGGGGCGGAAAAACAAGTTGCACGGTCAAAGACCATTTTGGATAAATCCATAAGTCCGAAATTGGATCGGCATAAGTTTGGGTGGAGCATATGGGTGGAAAGTCCGTTTACCGGCCATACGCTATCGATCAAGGAGGATGGGGAATTTAGGAGCATTTCGGGGAAGGAATAGTCTAACGGGAATCGGTGCGATTTGTGCGACCACGGTTTCTATTTTTATCGCAACCCATATTACCGTAATGCACATCATACCGGCTCACCCTTTAGTCCCGATAACTTTCGGGAGTGGAAAAGAGGGCAAAAATAACCGATTTTGTTTGCCGGGCAGAGTTACGGGCAATAGTAAATTAAGGCTATTTCATTTGAAATCAATGGGTTGTCGTTAACAAAATGTTAAATGCCCACAGTATTTTACTCCTACTGTAATACTATTTAGACTTCTGGTGGTGTTATTTTTGTGACCATTTATAAAAACATCGATATTTTATCAACAAAGATTATTAATAATCTGTTATTCGGCTTTGTCTATTCGTTGTTGGTCGAAATATTTTTCTGGTTCATCGAAGTTTATCAAATTTTAGGGATTAATTAACAATTCATTACTAACAACTCAAATTAACTAATTTAAAATTCATTAGTATGTGTAAGAAATTTCATTGCTATTTAATGCTTTTGGCGTTTCTCTGTGTACAGGGAATTATGGCTCAGGGCACACCGGTTACGGGAGTCGTAACCGATAATCTAGGGACTCCGCTACCGGGGGTCAATGTTGTGGAAAAAGGTACTACCAACGGTACTTCTACAGATTTTGATGGGAATTATACCATTAACGTTCCCAGTTCGGCCACGTTGGTCTTTTCTTCTTTAGGTTTTAGTACTAAAGAGGTTGTGGTCGGCGGACAGTCGGCCATTAATGTTTCCATGGAGGAAGACGCCGAGCAATTGGGCGAGGTTGTGGTAACCGCCTTGGGTATTAAGAGGGAAAAGAAGTCCTTAGGATATGCCTTGCAGGAAATAAAGGGAGGTGATCTAGTGGAATCCCGTGAAACCAATCTCTCCAATGCGCTATCTGGTAAAGTTGCCGGTCTGCAGGTGATTAGGGGAAGTAACGGTCCGGCCAGTTCTTCCAAAATAGTTTTAAGGGGTAACAATTCATTGACCGGGGACAACCAGCCCTTGATCGTTGTCGATGGGGTGCCCATGAACAATTTTAGCGGGGGTACCGCCGAATTTTGGAACCCAGATTCGGATATGGGTAATGGTCTTGGGGATATAGATCCCGAGAATATAGAGAGTATGTCCGTTTTAAAAGGT
>DATGQM010000221.1:0-4706 GCA_035304205.1 Arenibacter sp.
TTTCAACTATCTGTACGATGATAACCAGATGGATGTGGACGGTACCGTTTTGGTGCGTATGGACAAGCATATAAAAGGTCTTATCCGTTCCAGTCAGGTAGCTACAGGAGAGGAAAACGGACTTTCCATTGCCGTTTATGGCGAGAAGGGCGGACTTAGATGGGAGCAGGAAAATCCCAATTACCTATATGTCCTAAGCGATACCGAGCCCCTTCAGGTCTATAAACCTGGTCATGCCTATAACAGTAAATTGTCTTTGGGCGGTACCAAACTTCCCCCAGGGCACCCGGAAGGTATTTTTGATTCCATGGCCAATATTTATTTGGGCGTAGCAAGGGCCATTCGGGGAGAAGTCTATAACGATGGTGAATTCCCTACCATGTTGGACGGGGTACGGGGAATGGATTTTATAGAACGTACCGTGGAATCCCACAAAAATGGGAATGTCTGGGTCGATCTGGATTAAATACCCGATCTATATTTCAAAAAGGGCCGTAATTACGGCCCTTTTTTTATGGTATCTACCCTAAAGATCAGTTGTAAACTTTTTCGAAAGTAATTTGGACCACGATCATGCTATCCTTTGGTGTACGCGCGTACGGAAGCAATTCCCTCCTGAAATATTCCCAGTGAAAGGTTTTCCATTGTTTCAGATCGCCAAACCCTTCCTGCCGGACAAAATCATCCTTAATGCCAAAAAAGGGTTTCAGGACCATGGAGGTTATCCTTGCAATACATCTTGCATGGCCACGCCCGTCAATAATTATTAGAAAGGACCCTATTTTGGGAAGAGCTTCCTTCCTGCATTGTAGGCCCAACAAAGAAAAGGAGGCGGCCCTTTTGGCGTCGTGCACGACCATTTCCGCATGCTTATCGGCATCCTCCTCATTGTCGTAAAACTGAATCACCTTAGGTGCATCCCCAAAAGTGGTTTTAGGGGCGGCCTCCAAATACTTGCCCCACATATTTCTGGCTGAGATGTTTTCCATTAATAAAATTTATCTGATTTTACGGTTTCCAGAGTTTTGCTCTTTTCCCATTTTGGATAAACTAAAAATTTTGAAATGTCCTGTTTTACAATCTTTTGTATATTCCGTAAATAGCTTTATGATATATATCCCCGGATCTTTTATAAGCAAGTGGTATATTGTCTGTGGATTCATGGTAAATTATTCTATAGTTATTCCTATATTTATGACTTCGCTAACTAGAGGAATAATGCGAAAATTATGAGTTAAATATAGGATTTAATTATCAATTCCTTTGAACTGAAAAATTCAAATTAAAATAAAATCGATTATTCGGTCCGAGCAGGATAAAATATTTTAAATTGGGATTAGGGGAAGATAAATCCCAAAATCACCATAGAAAAAACATATTTCATTCGGCCCGGTCCTAGCGGGACCTAATAATAAATAGGGTGTAAGCGATGAGGTTGCGGATTTTTTATATGAAGTAAATATTTGTTGTCCAAAAGTATTAAACCAATAAAATATAAATATAGTTACATGCAAACAATTAAGGGACCAGCCGTTTTTTTGGCGCAATTTATAGATGAAAAAGCACCGTTCAATTCTTTGGACGGCTTGTGTAAATGGGCATCGGATCTAGGATATAAGGGAATACAGATCCCTACCCAAGTAGATTTTTTGATCGATCTGGATAAGGCGGCGGAGAGCCAGACCTACTGTGATGACCTAAAGGGCAAGATCAATTCCTATGGTCTGGAGATTACGGAACTTTCCACGCATTTGCAGGGGCAGCTGGTGGCAGTGCATCCTGCCTATGATCTTTTGTTCGATAACTTTGCCCCGGATAAGGTTAAGAACAATCCCAAGGCCCGAACGGAATGGGCGGTAGAAACGGTTAAAAAGGCAGGTACGGCCAGTCGTAGACTAGGGCTCAAGGCCCATGCCACCTTTTCGGGCTCCCTTCTATGGCATACCATGCATCCCTGGCCACAACGCCCTCCGGGCCTAGTGGAAATGGGATTTGAGGAACTGGCCAAAAGATGGTTGCCCATCCTAGATCATTTTGATAAGGAAGGGGTAGATGTCTGTTATGAGATCCATCCGGGGGAGGACCTGCACGATGGGGATACCTTTGAACGGTTTTTGGCCGCTACCGGAAACCATAAACGGGTGAATATCCTGTACGACCCAAGCCATTTTGTACTGCAGCAGCTGGATTATATCGCTTATATCGATCATTACCATGAGTTTATCAAATCGTTCCACGTGAAGGATTCCGAATTCAATCCTACCGGGAAAAAGGGTTCCTTCGGTGGATATAACGATTGGGGCGATCGCGCCGGACGGTATCGTTCGCTCGGGGACGGACAGATCGATTTTAAGACCGTCTTTTCCAAACTGACCCAGTACGGATGCGATGTCTGGGCGGTAATGGAATGGGAGTGCTGTATTAAAAGTCCGGAACAAGGTGCCCGGGAGGGGGCCAAGTTTATCCAGGACCATATTATAGAAGCTACTGAAAAGACTTTTGACGATTTTGCCGGGGGCAAAACGGACAATGCCGTATTAAAGAAAATATTAGGATTATAAACCAATTAAATACTATTAAAGATGAAGAACATATTATGCACCGCCCTGATCGCGGTAATGGTAATCGGTTGCAAGGACAAGACCGTTAAAGAAAATAACGATGCCATGGCCAATTCCGAGGAATCGAAATCACAATCCCCATCCGTTGCGGAAGGAGAGTGGACGGTGCTTTTTGACGGGACCAACTTTGATGCCTGGAAAAGGTATTTGGAAGACGGGGTAGGTGATGCCTGGAAGATCGAGGACGGTGCCATGGTGTTTTATCCACCCCAGGACCGCAAGAAGGGGGAGAAGTATAATTTAGTGACCAAGGAGGATTTTACCGATTTTGTGCTTTCGATGGAGTGGAAAATCTCCGAAGGGGGGAATAGCGGAATCTTTTGGGGCGTAAAAGAGGTAGAAAGTTTGCCAGAAGCCTACCACTCCGGACCCGAGATCCAAGTGTTGGACAATGACAAGCACCCCGATGCCAAAAATGGACTTAAACGTCAGGCCGGTGCACTTTATGATATGGTAGGCCCATCAACGGACGCTACCAACCCCGTTGGGGAATGGAATACCTGTGTGCTTACCGTCAACCATAAGACCAATCAGGGCAATGTGGTCCTAAATGGCAAGGAAGTCGCTAGTTTTCCTGTTAACGGGGAGGGGTGGAATGCCATGGTGGCCACTTCCAAATTTAAGGAATCGGAACATTTTGGCAGGTACCAAACAGGGAGGATAGGTCTACAAGATCACGGGGATATAGTATCCTTTAGGAATATTAAGATCAAATCTTTGTAATAAACCGCCATCATAATGAGAATTAAGACCATTTATATCCCCCTTTTATTGATACTGGCCGTTGCCTGTAAGGAAAAAGTATCCGTAGATCCCTTGGAGGCAACGGATCCCGGGGCTACCGAGGGTATAATAATCCATAGCGAATATTCGGGTACGGAACCTACAAAACCAGAGGAGACCGAATTGTACAAACCGGTACCGCCCGTGGTTAGGCCCAATGTACCGTTTAAGGATGTGCCCAGTGATGCCATTGTACTATTTAAGGGCGATAACCTGGATAGCTGGATCAGTTCCCAGGATAGTACCAATGCCAAATGGATAATAAACAAGGACGGAAGTATGACCGTTAACAACAAGACCGGGGATATACAGACCGTCCAGAATTTTGGTAGCGTTCAGTTGCATTTGGAATGGATGTCGCCCAAGGACGTTCAAGGTGAAAATCAGAGCAGGGGCAATAGTGGCGTTTTTTTACAAGGCCTTTACGAGGTCCAGATCTTGGACAATAATGATAACGATACCTATGTGAACGGACAGGTAGGTTCTATTTATAAACAGCATATTCCATTGGCAATGGCTTCCACGCCAACGGGCGAGTGGAATTACTATGATATTATCTACCATGCCCCGGAATTCAATGAAAAAGGGGATAAAACAAGATCCGGGACCATAACGGTACTGCACAACGGTATCCTGGTCCAGGACCATGTCGAAATCAAAGGTACTACCCCTTATGTGGGCTGGCCCATGAACCCGGCCCATGGCAAGGGGCCCATTAAGCTCCAGGATCACGGGGATAATAGTAGGGTGAGCTATAGGAATATTTGGGTGAGGGAACTGTAATCGATCTTATAAAAGTATATATAGTAAGGCCCTGGTTTATCCAGGGCCTTTTGTTGTCCGGGGAAAATCACCATCAACGCATCCATGCCCCTTTAATCCCCTCGATTTTTTCTTTACCTTTGCCAAAATTTAAAACGACTCCATGATTCAATCAATGACCGGGTTTGGGAAGCATATCAAGCAACTTCCTACGAAGAAAATCACCATAGAAATTAAGTCCCTTAATAGTAAAAGTCTCGATTTAAATGTTAGGGTTCCATCCGCATACCGCGAAAAAGAATTGGAATTGCGCAAGACCATGGCCAATTCATTGGTAAGGGGCAAGGTCGATTTTGGTCTCTATATAGAAAATACCGGTCTGGAGGCCACTTCGGGGATAAACGAGGCGGTAGTGCGCAGTTATATGGAGCAATTGGGAAATATTGCTTCGGGCGACGAAATGGGATTGTTGGAAATTGCGATGCGGATGCCCGATACCATGAGGACCGAGCGGGAAGATATCGATGAGGACGAATACCA
>DATGQM010000222.1:0-3821 GCA_035304205.1 Arenibacter sp.
TTTTACGATGGTCTTGTCCCACTCCCTTACCTCCTTTATCAACCTTGGCTTTAACAATTCCCCGTCATTGGCTATGGCATTATAAAAAGCGAGTGTCTGTAATGGGGTCAGCGAGACTTCGTACCCATGGGACATCCATGCCAAGGAAACACCGGACCAGCCCTTGTCGCCCGGATAACGGATAACGGGCTTGCCCTCGCCCTTTATGGGCAATCCCAGTTCCTGGTGCAGATGCATACGCATTAGACCGTTTACAAACTTCTCCGGATTATTTTTATAGTTCGTATTTATAACCTTGGCAAAGGCCGTATTGGAGGAAACCTCAAATGCCCTGCCCATAGTTATTTCACCGTAGCCCCCCCATTTGGAATCCCTTACGGTGCGATTATATACTTTATACTGGCCTTTTTCCGTATCTATGACCGTATTGGTATCTATCACCTTGTCCTCCAAGGCCACGACCAGGGACATCAACTTAAAGGTAGAGCCCGGTTCATGGGATTCCCCAATGGCATAGTTCAAGCGTTCGTAATACTTTCCATCCGAATTCCTTCCTAGATTGGAGATAGCCTTTACTTCTCCCGTTCTGGTCTCCATGACAATAACGGATCCGTGTTCCGCCTTATATTTTTCCAGTTGTTCCAATAGGGCATGGTGTGCAATGTCCTGTATATTTATATCTATGGTAGAGACCACATCATAACCATCCTTTGGCTCCTTAATATTGTCCCAACCAATGGGTTTCCATTGCCCCTTCGCTATTTTTTGTTTTAGGCGCTTTCCCTCTTCCCCCCGTAAATATTCCCCGAAGGCGCCCTCTAGGCCTACCCGGGTATAATATCCGTTCGCATCTACCCTTTCATAGCCGACACTGCGTTCCGCAATTTTCCCCAAGGGGTGCTCCCTCACAATTTTTTGTTCTATTACCAGTCCACCTTTATAGGGCCCTTTATTGAACAATGGAAATTGTTTTACGGCTACATATTCGGAATAGTCCAGATTTCTGGCCACCAGGGCATATCTATTATTGTTCACCTTGGCCTTTCGCAACACTTGTTGATAATGGGAGGATGTATTCCCCAACATCTTGGCCAAGGAATCGGAAAGGGCCTTGACATGCTCCTCAAAATCCTTGCTCCTCACGGTTACGGCATCAAACCGTATCGTATATCTGGAGACGGAAGTGGCCAGCAGGCTACCGTCGTCCGAATAGAGGTTCCCCCTTTTTGGGGCAATGGTAAATACCTTCTCGGTACGGTCCATTGCCAGCTTCCTATACTTATCGCCATCCACCATTTGTATACTGACCAATTTCACCAATACCGCGATAGCGAACAGGAATAGGCTTCCCGCCACTATATACAATCTGGTCAATATGCTCTTTTCCGTTACGGCCACTACCTAATTATTTACAGTTTTTACCTTTATTTTTTTTGGGGGCGTTTCCGAAGGCAGCAGGCCTTTGGTTTCCACATTTTTCAATATGGTGGATTCCAGTTTCAGGCCCTGCATATCCGAACGCACATCTACATACTCGTTCCGCAGTTCCTTCACCTCTTCGTTCAGGGCGGCAATTCTATGCACCTTTCCATCGGCACTATGGGAGCTTGCTATCATTACGGTAGCCAAAAAGGAAACAAAAATGATGAACATCCAGTTCTTCGGTGCATCCCCGCTCACCAAAAACTTTCCTTTTAACAGATCCATCAATCCTTTTTTCACAACTTTATATCCTTTATATTAAACCTTCCTTATCTATAGTTCCCCGTATACGGCATTGCCGGGAATTAAATTCGCTCCGCGATCCTGAGTTTGGCACTTCTGGCCCTATTGTTCAATTTAATTTCCTCCCTGCCCGGGACGATCAATCCGCCCACCTTCTTTAGGGGCACCGATATATTGCCATAGAAGTCCTTTTCCGGTTCCCCTTCAAAACCTCCTGTCCGTATATACCGCTTTACCAACCGATCCTCCAGGGAATGGTAACTTATTACGCTCAGCCGTCCCCCGGCATCCATAATCCCTGGGACCTGCATTAAAAATTCTTTGATCGCCCCTACTTCCTGGTTAACCTCTATCCGTATGGCCTGGTAGATCTGGGCCAAGATCTTGTGCTCCCTATGCGGGGGCAGATAACTCCCCAACACCTCTTTTAATTGCTCCGTTGTCTTAATAGGCACCCCTTCCCTAAAGGCTATAAGGGTCTTGGCCATGGCATTGGCATTACGCAAATCGCCATACGAGAACAACACCCTGCTCAAATTGTCAAAATCATAAGTATTCACCACATCATAGGCCGATAGGCTGTTCTTCTTGCTCATTCGCATATCCAGATCGGCATCAAAACGGGTAGAAAAGCCCCTTTCGGCCTTATCGAATTGATGTGACGACACCCCAAAATCGGCCAATACCCCATCTACTTTCTGCACTCCATAAAATTTTAAGAACTGCCCTATATATCTAAAATTTTCATTGATCAGTGTAAAGCGACCGTCCGCTATCGTATTCCGGATGGCATCCTCATCCTGATCAAAGGCCAACAACCTGCCCTTGTCCCCCAATCTATTTAAAATTTCCCTGGAGTGGCCCCCTCCACCAAAGGTGACGTCCACATAGGTCCCGTCGGACTTAATGGCCAGGCCGTCCACGGACTCTTTTAACAATACCGGATTATGATAGATCATCGTCGTCATTTCCCATTACTTCTTCTGCCAGACTTGCAAAGTCCCCGGCCGTTTCTTCCAATACCTTTTCATAGCTGTCCTTATCCCAGATCTCTATGATATTGACCGCCGAACTCAATACCACCTCCTTGGTGATCCCGGCTATATCCACCAAATTTTTCGGAATCAAAAGTCGCCCCGTAGCATCTATTTCGACTACCTTCACCCCCGCCGTAAAAAGTCGTATAAAATCATCTGTTTTTTTCTTGAATCGGTTCTTTTTGTTCACTTTCTGCATCAATAAATTCCACTCCGCCATGGGATACAACTCCAAACAGGATTGGAAAACCGATCGTTTAAGCACAAAACCATCATTGAGGACGGGGGACATTTGACTCTTGAGCGCCACGGGAAGCATCACCCTCCCTTTGGTATCGGCCTTACAATCATATGTTCCAATGAAATTTATCACTTAAAGTAGTTGGGTTTTAATTTATAACTCAAATATATAGAAATTATTACCACAATTTACCACAAAATACCACTTTGTTGATAAATTTTGGTCCAAAGGCCCCATTTGGACATAAAATTATACGGGGATAGCCTTCACGGGATTATGGCGGAATGGGGAACACTTTTTAAAAAACAGCAAAAAATAGTATTCCTAATGGCCGTATGGCACCAGTATAATATTGAAATGCCTATATTTGCCACAAAGATCAGATGCAATCGCAGATGGAAGAAAAGATTATTAAAGAGGGAAAATACCGTTATATTGAACTAGGTGAAGGGACACCGATCATAATACTACACGGCCTGATGGGCGGATTGAGCAATTTTAAAGGTGTTATGTCCCACTTCCCAAATAAAGATTATAAGGTACTGGTCCCCGAACTTCCCATTTACGATATGCCCCTGCTCAAAACCAATGTAAAAAGCTTTGCCAAATTCCTGGAGCGTTTTATTGTATACAAGGGACTAAAGGATGTTATCCTCTTGGGGAACTCCCTGGGCGGACATATTGGACTGTTGCACACCAAGTTATATCCAAAAAAAGTCAAGGCCCTGATCATTACCGGTAGTTCCGGGCTATATGAAAGTGCAATGGGGGACGGCTATCCGAAAAGGGGCGATTACGAATTCATTAAAAAAAAGGCC
>DATGQM010000223.1:0-2988 GCA_035304205.1 Arenibacter sp.
ACCACCATCTCGAAACTCTATGAGGCATTTACAAACTATTTGACCTTTGACCAATGGGCCTATCTCGCCGTGGTGTTCATGGTTCTTTTTGTCCTACTATATATCGCCTTTTATTATTTTAAATTTTCTACGCAAAAACGTGTCGCTTTCATCGGGAGCATGATATCCCTTTTACTTACCCTTGCCATGGCCCTATTGGCCTATATGGAATATGGGGATTATATATCCGAGCGGCCCGCAGTGATATTTGCGGAACAGGCCCCTATAAAATCGGAGCCCAATAATAGGAGTCAAGCAATCTTTAACCTCCACGCCGGAACAAAGGTATATGTCCTGGATCAATTGAACGATTGGAAGAAGATAGAGCTTTCCGATGGAAAATCGGGATGGGTCCTTTCCGGGGATATCAAGGAATTGAAGGACCTATAGAACTTTTGGGACCCATGGGCAAATGACAAAAAAAATAATGCCAGCATACTTCCGGGTACGGGACTTTATAAATTTTTTAATATAAAGACCAAAATCCCTGCCATTTATAATTATCTTGCCATCCGAAAATAAATATCGGTTTAGCCTTCTTCCAATTCCTTAAAAAACAATAGCAACGCATGGACAGTCTGGATAAAGTTTTTAAGAACAATGAAAAATGGATCAAGGAAAAATTGGCAGGGAGCCCCGATTTTTTCAAGAACTTGGCGAAAGGTCAAAAACCCGATATTCTCTATATCGGTTGCTCGGATAGCAGGGTCACCACCGAAGAACTTATGGGATTGGGCCCGGGCGAAGTCTTTGTACATCGGAATATAGCCAATATGGTCATCAGTATAGACCTGAACGTTATGTCCGTAGTAAATTATGCAGTGGATATTCTTAAAGTTAATCATGTCGTGGTCTGCGGGCACTATTCCTGTGGGGGGGTGAAAGCCGCCATGCAATCGGCGGACCTGGGTATCCTAAATCCATGGCTGAGAAATATACGGGACGTGTATAGGCAACATCGGAACCAATTGAACGCTATTGGGGACGAGGACAAAAAATACGATCGCCTGGTAGAACTGAATGTTCAGGAACAATGTATAAACCTCATCAAGACCGCGGCCGTACAAAGGGCCTCCAGGGATCGAAACCTTATCGTACACGGTTGGGTCTTCGATGTCCACACGGGAAAACTGATCGATCTGAATATCGATTTTGAGGGTATCCTGAACAATATTATGGAAATCTACCGTCTGGACTAGTTTTGTCCGTTCCTTAAATATTCCCGTCCAATTCCGGAACCGACCCATGTTTGTCCAAAAGGGACGACATTTAGATAAGGTGGAACCCGATCTTTCCCCTCCCATAGAGCACCGCACCCTTTTATTTAATTAAATCTATGCGCCACTTATTATAAATGTTTTAAATTTGTGATTCCATTTTTTTGGAGAAACCAAGCCAGGGCATTACCATGATAGAGCAGATAAAGGAGCATATTCTGGAAGTAGAAAAATTTACTTCTACGGACCAAGAAGCCATTGAGGCCTTCCGAATTAAATACTTAGGGAAAAAAGGGTTGTTCAATCAATTCTTTTCCGATTTTAAGAACGTACCGCCCGAACAGAAAAAAGAGTTCGGTCAAGTTGTAAATCAACTCAAGACCATTGCTACCGAAAAGGTAATTACCTTAAAGGGGATACTGGAGAGCGAACAGGAAGCAAAAGGTGTGTACGGTGATCTCACCAGACCGGGTGAACCTTTGAGCCTTGGCAGCAGACACCCGATCTCCATTGTTAAGAATCAGATCATCGATATTTTTTCCAGAATTGGGTTCAACGTATCCGAAGGCCCCGAAATAGAGGACGATTGGCATAATTTTACTGCTTTGAACCTTCCGGAATACCATCCTGCAAGGGATATGCAGGATACCTTCTTTATACAGACCGATCCGGATATACTATTGCGCACACATACTTCATCGGTACAGGTCCGGTATATGGAAAACAATAAACCTCCCATTAGGACCATTTCTCCCGGAAGGGTCTACCGTAACGAGGCCATATCCGCAAGATCGCACTGCTTCTTCCATCAGGTAGAGGGACTTTATATAGACAAAGATGTTTCTTTTGCCGATCTAAAACAGACCTTGCAATTTTTTACCACGGAACTTTTTGGGAAATCGCAGATCAGGCTCCGCCCGTCCTATTTCCCATTTACCGAACCCAGTGCGGAGGTAGACGTCTATTGGGGCCTGGAAACCGAAACGGATTACAGGATGACCAAGGGAACCGGCTGGTTGGAAATTATGGGGTGTGGCATGGTAGACCCCAATGTACTTACCAATTGTGGAATAGACGCCAATGAATACTCGGGCTTTGCCTTTGGAATGGGCATAGACCGTATTGCCCTCCTATTGCATCAGATTTCGGATATAAGGCTCCTGAGCGAAAACGACCTGCGCTTCCTCAATCAATTTAAAAGTACCTTCTGATCATTCCAATATGATCATAATATTTAGTGCATAGGTGTTTTTCATAACGATCCATCCCCAGGATATCTTAAATTGGCCTTCCTCGACAAAAAAGGGAAAAGGATATAGCATAATGGGGTATTGGTAGGTTGACGTCATCCCCCGATAAATATGTTCATCCCTATAATATTTAACTAAATATTAACCCCCATTCGGATCCCCTGATCCGGAACCAATACTATTTTAGCCGAATTACTAGTATCATTCGAATTTGACACATAATCTGTTAAAAATCAAATTATTGAAGAATAAGGATTTATATTGAAAAACCCCTTTAATCCATAATAAATCCAAAGTTTAAGAAAATATAAAAAATCCCGCTAACAATAACTTCCTATGAGAAAAATATTATTTGGTTTCCTTGTTTTTTCCCTGCTCCTATTCAGTAGCTGTGGTGAAAAGACAGCCACCCAACAGGCACCTTCGGCAATGGCCTATCCAACCATAAAAGTTGAACGAAGATCGGTGGAAAGCTTCACCAA
>DATGQM010000224.1:0-5202 GCA_035304205.1 Arenibacter sp.
CCGAAGTAGAAAAAGGGTCGGTGGTCCGGGAATTGTTGGAAACGGCCCCTTTAAATGCGTATAATTATGATTATATCCATTACGAGTCCCTGGACGAAAGGGGTATAGATACCGCTTTGATATACAATAGGGACCATTTCGTAATAACGGGTTCCAAACCTATTCCCTTAATGGTGCAAAATGGGAATGGGATTAGGGATACTACAAGGGATATTTTATATGTGGAAGGGGTCTTGAACGGGGAAACGGTACACCTATTTGTGAACCATTGGCCCTCTAGAAGAACGGGGGACGAGGAAACGGATTATAAGCGCATTGAAGCGGCCCGCACCATTAATTCCTATATGAAAATGATCGAGGAGACCGTATCCGATCCCAATTATATTGTTATGGGCGATTTTAATGATGGACCTACCACTAGGAGCATTCAAATATTAATGGGCAGCGACAAGCTCTATAATCCAATGGAGACCCTGCTTTCCCCCACCCGGGGGAGCGTAAGCTATAGAAGGTCCTGGGACCTTTTTGATCAAATAATGATATCCCATAATTTTCTCAATTACGAAAAGGGAACCCATAGTTTTGCCCATGCGGACATCTTTGACGTGCCATTTTTGGCCGAGGTCAAAGGAAAGTACAAGGGTAATCCATATAGGACGTATGCCGGAGGTAAATATAGGGGCGGTTATAGCGACCATTTTCCGGTCTATATCCAGTTGAAACTGAATTCCTGAACCAATTCCCGATTCATTATTATTTTTTCATGTCGATTTTTTGATCGTTCACAACATAAACGTTCGCTTCATCGAATAAATAGGGCCTTTAATCGACAACTTTAAGATACGTACTATATTTGCAGTACAAATCTTACCCTTAATATATTATGATCTACACTCGACTATCGAACAGGATCTGCAACAGCATACTTCTTGTCTGCTTTGCACTAGCCCCATACCTTTCCATTGCCCAAACGGAACTACAGATCCAGCGCATCAAGGATTCGTATCCCAGTGCAAAGCTGGGGGCCGTTGTCAATGATTTTAGGGTTAATTTCACAAAAGAGAATAATCGGTTGTTACAGCAGGCCAAGGCCAACGGCTGGGAAGTAACGGAAAGGTTGCCCAACGGAACTTATAGTGAGCTTACCGCTATCGGCCCGGACGGGGCACCCCTCTATTATAGTACTTTTAGTACCGAAGTGAACTCGGCCGCCCGGGCAAATACCTTGCACGATAATGGGTTGCTGAATTTGGGTATCAATGGCGAAAATATGACAGTGGGGGTTTGGGATGCCGGATCGGCAATGACCGACCATATAGAATTTGATAGTAGGGTGAGCGATAAGGATCACAGCGGGTCGGTAGATCCACATGCAACTAGGATAACCGGGATATTAGTGGCCTCCGGGATAGATAAGAAATCTAAAGGGGTCGCCCATAGGGCCAAAGCGGTTACGCATGATTGGACACGGGATAAGATCGAGGTTGCAGAAATGGCCGCCAATGGCTTATTATTGTCCAATCACTCCTACGGGATCAGGACGGAAAGGGTGCCCGACTGGTATTTTGGGTCTTATATCCCTATTTCCAAGGATTGGGACGAGATCATGTACCATGCGCCATATTATTTAATGGTGACCGCTGCGGGCAATTCACAGAAAAGCAAGGACAACGGAGCACCTATTTTTGGGACTCCCGATATGGGCTATGATCTTTTGTTGGGATTTGCGACCTCCAAAAACGGGATTACCGTTGCAGCGGCCAATGTGGAGACCACCGATCAAGGGGAATTGATCAGTGCCGCGGTTACTGCCTATTCCAGCTATGGACCATTGGACGATGGTAGGATCAAGCCCGATATCGCCGCCCAAGGGACCAATATCTATACCACCGGCAGTGAAAATGCCCGACAATATGAAAGGGTAGAGGGGACTTCCGTTGCTGCGCCCGGGGTTACGGGATCTATGTTGCTGTTACAGCAATATTATGAAGAATTGGAAGGCAGGTTTATGAAGGCCGCTACTCTGAAAGGCATGGTATTGCATACTGCTGACGACGTAAATGCCCCCGGTCCGGATTATAGAATGGGGTGGGGCGTTATCAATTCCAAATCGGCCGTAGAACTGATGACCAATAATGGATATACTTCCATGATCTCCGAAGAAATCCTTTTGGATGGAGAATCCAAGACCTATACGGTAACCGCAAATGGCATAACCCCCTTATCGGTTTCCATTTCCTGGACGGATCCGGCAACGGGCCATGTTAATACAAGCCAATTAAATGATATTACCCCGGCCTTGGTCAACGATCTGGATATTAGGATTACCCAGGGCGGAGAGACTTATTTCCCATGGAAATTAAATGGGAGTAATGCCGGGGCAGTAGCGTTAAGGGGAGATAATAAAGTAGATCCCTATGAGAAAACCGAATTAAAAAATGCTTCCGGTACGTATACCATCACCGTTTCCCATAAAAATAAGCTCGATGGGGGATTCCAGGATTTCTCCCTCCTTGTTTCCGGGATCTCCCTTACCGATTGCGTACTAAGTATACCTGAGGATATTGGATTGGGCATGCCCACCGAATCCTCGGTAACGTTGGATTGGAGTGTCGGTACGGAGGCTCTTTCCCAAGTGGAATACAAGAAAAAAGATGCTACGGACTGGATCGTGGAAACTACGTTTGATCATTCGCTTACCCTTGGGAATTTGGTTAGGGGAACCGATTATGTAGTTCGCTTAAAAACGTATTGTACCGAAAATGCAGGTTCTGGATATACCCCCGAATATGAATTCAGTTTTCTGGGGGATTCAACGGAACTAATACAGTTTTCAGATTATGTCCCCCTTCAATACAAATTGAGTTTTTCCGTCTTTCCAAATCCGGTGCAGGAACTGATCAATTTGGAAGGAAATATCCCCTTACATGCAAACTACCATATTGTTTCCTTGAACGGGATTACGGTAAGAAAAGGCCGGGCCAAGGAGAAGCAGATCTATATTGGAGATCTTGGGGCGGGATTATATGTATTGTCCGTACAGGACGATGAAAATATAAGGACGGCCAAGTTCTATAAATCGTAAAGTAGGGGAAGGCCGGGGAGCGACTATATTCTTTTGATTTCCCCTTCCACCAGCAAGTTATCGTTTCTTAACCTGAGGAAAACCTGCGCCGTGGTAATTACGTCCAGTTCACAGTACCTTATAATTCGATCTATGTCTTTTTCCTTATAGTATACCTCCTTTACCATACTCCCGTCCAAATCTTCCTTGGGGGAAGCGATTCCGAGGATGTTGGCCATAAGTTTTAAGGAGGTGTAATGTTTATAGTCTCCAAATTTCCATAGGTCCATGGTGTCCAGATGCGCTATTTCCCATGGTTTTTTACCGAAGAGATTCAATTTTTCGGGCAGCTCGATCTGGTGGACGATCATCCGCCTTGCGATGTACGGAAAATCGAATTCCTTACCGTTATGTCCGCATAAAAGATGCCTGGGCAGATTAAAATGGGTATCCAACAGCCTTTTGAATTCTTTTAGGATATTAGCTTCTTCTCCATGAAAAGAGGTTACCCTAAAGGTACGATCATTGTTGTTAAAATTAAAATAACCTACGGAAATAGTAATGATCTTTCCAAATTCGGCCCAAATCCCCGCACGTCCATAGAATTCTTCCGCACTGATCTCGTCCTTGCGCTGATATTTGGATTTATGCTCCCAGAGCTCTTTTTTGGCATCGTCCAATTGACTAAAATTCTCTTGTTCCGGTACCGTTTCAATATCCAAAAAAAGAATATGTTCCAGGTTTATTTTTCGTAACATAAGGTCTGGTTGTTTATTAAAGATACGAAATCGAACTTACTTTGAAAGTAGTTCCAACCTTGTCCCGCGAAGAACAGCATATGGGTTATGGGTCAGAAAAGGGATTGCTGTGGGGATGGATTCTCGTGTTCCAAGAGCCATTTTTTGCGATGTAAGCCCCCTGCATATCCGGTCAGGGATCCATCGCTGCCAATCACCCTATGGCAGGGAACAACTATCCATAATGGGTTTTTGCCGTTGGCGGAGGCTACGGCCCGGATCGCCTTGGGGTCTCCGAGGGTTTTGGAAAATTCCAGATAGGATATCGTTTTTCCATAGGGAATCCGTTCCAATGCCCGCCATACGTTTTTTTGGAATTCCGTTCCCTCCGGGTTTAGCGTTAAGCTAAATTCTTTTCGGGACCCTTCAAAATATTCCCTTAACTGATAAATGGCATCTTCTAGGACCTCGGGGATAATATCGGATAGCTTTTCGTCACTGTTGAAGACGGTAATGCCTTTTATACCCTGTTCATCACCTTCTATTTTGGTAATTCCCAGGGGCGTTTCTATAAAAGCTATTTCCATTATTGTTCTTTTTTGGTATAATCCATAATTTTTGAGTTGATCTCTCTATCCCAGAACCCGGACCGCATCCTTGGCAAAATAGCTGGCAATTATATCTGCACCTGCTCTTTTTATGGCGATCAATTGTTCCATCATAACGGCATCATGGTCTAGCCAACCTTTTTCCGCAGCGGCCTTTACCATGGCGTATTCTCCCGAAACTTGGTATACGGCAACCGGTACATCTACCTCATTTTTAATTTCCCTAACGATGTCCAAATAGCATATACCCGGTTTGATCATAACGATATCGGCCCCCTCATCGATGTCCATTTCGGTTTCCCTTATCGCTTCAAACCTATTGGCATAATCCATTTGATAGGTTTTCTTATCCCCAAATCCGGGTGCGGAATCCAAGGCATCACGGAAGGGGCCATAAAATGCGCTGGCATATTTGGCACTGTAGCTCATAATACCCGTATTTACATATCCCTCATCTTCAAAAGCTTCCCTAATGCTCAAGATCCTACCGTCCATCATATCGCTTGGTGCCACAAAATCGGCTCCGGCCTCGGCGTGGCTCAAACTCATTTGGGTCAATATTTCCACACTATCATCGTTCACGATCTTTCCGTCCTGGACAATGCCATCATGTCCATAGGAAGAGTAGGGGTCGAGGGCTACATCGGTCATGACCAACATCTCGGGACAGGCGTTCTTTACCATTTTAATGGCCCTTTGCATAAGCCCTTTGGGGTTTACCGCTTCCTTTCCCTTATTATCCTTTAAATGCTCCGGAACCATAACGAACAGAAGCACCGACCTTAGGTCCATT
>DATGQM010000225.1:0-3777 GCA_035304205.1 Arenibacter sp.
TTATCAAGGGAACGGCATTCTTTAAATTCTCTCGATAGCTTGCCGTTAGGGACCGGTCCCCTTCATAAATAAATTCGCAGATCAACTTAGAAAACAGCACCTCCTCGGAATAGCCCAAAAGCTTCTTGAAAGCCGGATTTACTCTTTTAAAATACCCATCATACCCAGCAATACAAAGTAAGTCCATAGACAGTTCAAAGAAAGGCTCTAGACTCGGTTCGGCTGGGTTATTCATAAATATTTTCTATAACTCTATGGCAATTTTTCATGTTTAATGACCTAAAGATATACAAATGGTCAGCAGAAAAAAATTATTTCTTACTTCTATGCCGTTCCCTGGCCAAAAGGGTATTTTTCAACAGCATGGCAATGGTCATTGGGCCCACTCCTCCCGGAACAGGGGTTATAAAGGATGCTTTCTTACTAACATTTTCAAAATCCACGTCCCCCGTAATATAATATCCCTTTTCCTTGGTATCGTCCGCCACCCGGGTAATACCAACATCTATGATTACCGCATCGTCCTTCACCATTTCCGCCTTAAGGAAATTGGGCACACCTAGGGCCGAGATCACGATATCCGCCTGGGAAATTATCTGTGTAATGTTTTTGGTATGGCTATGGGTCAGGGTTACCGTAGAATTACCGGGCCATCCCTTTCTCCCCATCAAAATACTCATGGGCCTTCCAACGATATGGCTCCTTCCGATCACTACGGTATGTTTTCCCTGGGTCTCTACCTTATACCTTTCCAGGAGTTCCAAGATCCCAAAGGGGGTAGCCGGAATAAAAGTACTCATATCCAGTGCCATTTTACCAAAATTGGTGGGATGGAATCCGTCCACATCCTTGTCGGGATCTACGGCCAACAGCACCCGTTGGGTATTGATCTGCGCCGGCAAAGGCAATTGGACTATAAATCCGTCTATATCCTCATCTTGGTTCAGTTCCTCGATTTTTCTCAATAGTTCCAGCTCCGAGGTAGTGCTCGGCAATTGTACCAAGGTGGACTCGAACCCTACTTTTTCACAGGAACGCACCTTACTGCCTACATAGGTAAGGCTGGCACCATCATTGCCTACGATCACCGCGGCCAAATGGGGCACTTTTTCACCGCGTTCCCGCATTTTCGCCACTTCGGCGGCTATTTCCTCCTTAATTTCATTCGATATTTTCTTGCCGTCTAGTATTGTCATTTATTTAAAGTTTAAGGTTTAAGGTTCAAGGTTGGAATTAGCTAAACTTTGAGCCTTTGTATTCTGATTTAGAAAGATAATTTATAAAGGAAATAATTTTCTTGTTTTCTAAAAGAACCTTTTCAAATAGTTCGTCGAAAGTCTTTTTATCTATATGACTCCTATCAAATGTTCGGTATAGTTGGGGCTTAGTTTTTAGTCCAAATTAAACTTTTAACTTTCATCTGCCAACTTAATTTAAGTCTGCTGCGCAAAGTCTCCTGACTTTGAGCTTAGTCTTTAGCCCAAATAAACTTTTAACTTTCATCTGCCAACCGCCAACTGCAACTGCCGACTTAATTTGGACCAGACTACCTCATCCCCTTCATGGAGCCCATCATTTCCATCATTTTCTTGCCGCCCCCGCCTTGCATCATTTTCATCATCTTGCTCATTTGATCAAATTGCTTTAACAGTTGGTTAATTTCCTGTATGCTGGTTCCGCTGCCCTTGGCGATCCGTTTTTTACGGTTGGCGTTTAATTTCGATGGCGTGGAGCGTTCGTCGGGTGTCATGGAATGGATTATGGCCTCTATATGTTTAAAGGCATCATCGTCTATATCCAACCCTTTCAATGCCTTCCCGGCTCCCGGAATCATCCCCATAAGATCCTTTAGGCTCCCCATCTTCTTTATCTGTTGGATCTGGCTCAAAAAATCGTCGAAACCAAATTGGTTCTTGGCGATTTTCTTTTGGATCTTTCGGGCCTCGTCCTCATCAAACTGCTCTTGGGCACGTTCTACCAAGGAGACCACATCCCCCATCCCCAGGATCCTTTCCGCCATACGGGCAGGATAGAAGACATCGATGGCATCCATTTTCTCCCCGGTACCTATAAATTTAATGGGCTTGTTTACAACGGATTTAATGGAAATGGCCGCTCCACCACGGGTATCACCATCCAATTTTGTCAATACGACCCCATCAAAATTAAGGATGTCGTTAAATGCTTTGGCGGTATTTACCGCATCCTGTCCGGTCATGGAATCTACTACGAACAAGGTTTCCTGGGGCTTAACGGCCTTATGGATCGCCGCGATCTCATCCATCATCTGTTCATCTACCGCCAAACGCCCGGCGGTATCTATGATCACCACATTATGTCCGTTGGACTTCGCATAGGCGATCCCAGCTTTGGAGATCGCCACGGGATCGTTGTTCCCACGGTCCGAAAAAACCGCTATCCCGATCTGTTCGCCCACTACGTGCAATTGATCTATCGCCGCAGGCCTATACACGTCACAGGCGACCAATAAAGGGTTTTTCGACTTTTTAGTCTTTAAGTAATTGGCCAGTTTTCCCGAAAAGGTAGTTTTACCCGAACCTTGTAATCCGGACATCAGGATGATCGAGGGTTCCCCGGACAGATTAATGCCCGCAGCATCCCCGCCCATAAGTTCCGTAAGTTCATCCTTTACCAGTTTGACCATTAATTGGCCTGGTTGCAGGGACGTCAATACATTTTGTCCCAATGCTTTTTCCTTGACCTTGGTGGTAAACTCCTTGGCGATCTTAAAATTGACATCGGCATCCAAGAGTGCCCTACGTACCTCCTTTAAGGTTTCCGCAACATTTATTTCCGTAATTTGCCCATGCCCTTTTAGGACATGTAACGCCTTATCTAACTTGTCACTTAAATTATTGAACATAGTCTTACTGTATTATCGGGAAAGCGCAAATTTAAGAATAAGTAAGGGAAGTGGGAAGCTTGGGTCGAAAAAAATAAATGAAAAGACCTGACGGGTTTTTAAAAGCCTGCCAGGTCCAATCCGATTAAATATCGATCGATCTACTTGTTAAGATCCTTGATCCTGATGTTCTTGAAAGCCAGTTCGGCACCATGCCCCAAGAAGGCAATATGCCCCTTGTTCCGCAAAAGACCGGGGTGGTCCTTTTTATCCAAGGTGCCATTTTTTGATGCCTCCTTAATATTCCCGTCCAAAATAACTTTTCCGTTCAGGGTGATCTTTATATGATCGCCCTTTACAACAACTTCCTGGGAATTCCATTCCCCCACTGGCTTTAATGCGCCTTTTTTGGCCGCCATGATCCCATAAACGGAGCCATGGTATTGGTAAGTTTCCAAATTGGCGTAAATATCGGCCGTATCGTCCAATATTTGCAATTCCTTGCCCACATAGGCAACATCTCCCTCTAGGGGGGCATGAATGCCCAATCCGTTGTTGGCGCCCGGGGTCAATTTAAAATCGAACCTAAAAACAAAATCGGAGTATTCCTCGGCCGTATATAGATTTCCGTGACCCCCCTGTTTTGGGCGGACAAGCAATTCGTTATTTTCCATAATGTAATCGGTCTTGTTCCCGATCCAATGATCTAGGTTTTTCCCGTTCAACAGGGATTTAAATCCTTCCTTTTTTTCAACTTCGGTCAATTGATCGTCACCGGAATTAATTTCCCTCACATAGATATTCCTAAATCCAAGGTCTTCCCCGTGTGCCTGTAATTCAATGGCTTCCTTGGCAAAGATGGCCTGTTTACGGTCCCAATAATTTTCCAGCACCACATTATCGGTAACCAATAC
>DATGQM010000226.1:0-6251 GCA_035304205.1 Arenibacter sp.
TTATCAGACCTAAATAAAATATAAAAATCAGAATCCTTAGCTTTTTAACTCCTACCCATACAGGTAGGGCGGACTTTAACTTTTTAGCCCGAGTTTCGTAGGGAACTCAAATATCACCTTTAAGGAACCTTTAACCGTTCATGTAACAATATACTGTACCTTTGCCCTCCAAAAAACAGTAGATCGTCATGAAAGGGGAAACCAAGGCAACAGTAACGGATAAACCTACCAAGAAAATCAGGTTCGATATTGTTATAATGGTATTGGGGATCATATTTCTCGCTGCCAATCTACGTGCGCCCATTACCTCCGTTGGCCCTATCATTACGGAATTATCGGAAAATTTTAGCCTATCCCCGGCATTGATCGGACTTCTTACCGCCATCCCCTTGATTTCCTTTGCGCTACTATCGGCCTTTGCTCCCAAAGTAGCCCGAAAATTTGGTTTGGAAAAACTTCTCCTATACTCCTTATTGATATTGGCTTTGGGCCTATTTATCCGTTCCTCGGGAAATGTATATCTTTTATTTTTTGGAGCGGCGTTAATAGGAGCGGCCATCACCGTGGGCAATGTACTGATGCCGGCATTTATAAAAAAAGAATTTCCCGCCAAGGTAGGCATTGTTACCGGCATTTATCTGGTTTCCATGAACCTCACCTCGGCCCTGGCCGCCGGATTTAGTATCCGTATCGGGGAGGTCAGTGGCATGGGATGGAAAGCCTCCATAGGTATTTGGGGGATTTTGTGCCTGATCGCCCTCCTTATCTGGTATCCACAAGCTAGAAAATCCCCAGTTGAATCGGCCCAAAACAATAACCGTTCCAATATCACGCTATGGAAATCGCGGTTGGCCTGGAACATTGCCCTCTTCATGGGCCTACAGTCCCTCTTATTTTATTGTCTTGCGGCCTGGCTCCCTGCCATTTTACAAAGTTGGGGAATGTCCGCTGATCGTTCCGGCTGGATGCTTTCCTATATACAGATGGCCCAATTGCCCATTATGCTGATCGGCCCTATTTTGGCGGCACGGATGAAGAATCAGATCCTTTTGGTATGGGTCACTTTTATTTTGTTGATCTTAGGTCTGGCGGGCATCATTTTAGGAAAGACCGAATATATAATTCCTTCGGTAATCGGCATCGGGATATCATTGGGCCTGGCCTTTACCTTGGCCATGATGTTTATGGTATTGCGTACCAGGAATACTTCGGAATCGGCGGAACTTTCAGGTATGTCCCAAACGATCGGCTATATTATAGCTGCATGCGGCCCTCCCGTATTCGGGGCATTATTTAGCCTTACCGAAAATTGGTATTTCCCATTGGGGCTATTGGTCGTTGCCGCTTTTGTATTGTGCGGGGTCGGACTAAATTCGGCCAAGGACCGATATGTATCCCTATAACCTATCGTCTTCATCCGTTCCCTTGGATTTGGAATTATTTTTGATACCCATATTTCCAAAATTATACCTAAAGCCAAGGGTCAACATCCTGCTATCCGGCCTATAAATAGAAATATTATATTGATCGCCATATTTGCGCATGTTATGAAGCTGAAATTGATTAAAGATATCGCTTACCGTCAAACTGACCGTTACTTTTTTGTCCCACATATTCTTTTTAAGCGATAGGTCCCATAACTTGTATTCCTCTTGTCTGGAATTGCCAACGATAATAGGTGAAACATAGGAGAAATTTATATTTGCGGTAAGCGACCTATCGCTCAGTAGGCTGAAATTATTCTGAAATTGTAGAAAAAATGTCCAACGCCCATGATCTATCCTTTCCAGGGATTCCGGGACCTTAAAACGTTCCGCTGCATAGAAATAGGAGGAAAGTAAATAGGTGTCCCAAAATCTAGCAATCTCCTTACTGTAGATAAAATCCAATCCGTAGGCCAGTTCACGGTCCGAATTGTCCGTTACAAATCGCAACAATTTACTGGTATTGTCTTGAAAAGTGAACAGGGTGATACGGTTTTCATGATATCTATAAAAGAGCTCAAAGGTGTAATCCTTATTGTAGGTATAGTTAAAAATCAATGAATTCTTATAGGATGGCCTAAGATCGACATTTCCCTCCACCACCGAATTATTGCTCTGAAAAACTTGAAAGGGATTGATATCGTAATAATCGGGCCTCATTATACTCCTTCTAAAATTAAGTCCAAAGCGATGCCTTTGGTGGGGTTCGAATTGAAGATAGAGAGTAGGGAACAGCTCTAGATAATCGTTCTCCACTGGATCGTTGACCAGACTAAAATCTCCCACTGTTTTGCTGCACTCGGCCCTTAAACCCGATTTATAGGTCCAATTTTTCCATTTGGAATCAAAACTCGCGAAGGCGGCAAATATATTTTCGTCATATAAAAAAATCCCCCTCTCCGTGGGATCGATGCCCGGTCGGTTACGATCAAAACCTTGCTGGGCGATAAAACTTTCAGAACGGGTAACGGCATATTTAAGACCCGTCTCAAAATTAGATCTTTCCCCCAAAGGAGTACTGAAATCGGCCTGTAGGCTATATAATCTGGTCTCCTGTTCGTTCCTTGTACTAAAATCGTTTTCATCGACCACCGTCCCGTTTTCATCATAAAAATCAGTTTCCAAAACCTGGCCCTTATCGTAATCATAATAGGTAAAATGGGAGTTTAGGTTGAAACTGGCGCCCTTATCGTTCAGTTTTCTTTCATAATCCAAATAAAAGCCGGTATTAAGGGAGGTACGTTCGGAATCGTTATTGGTGAAAAATCCGGTCGTATTTGGATCATTGGTCCTATTAATACTGGTCTTCGAATCATCCGTTCCAAAATATTTTGGCCGAAAAGCGGTAATGGTAGAAAAACTTAGTGTATTGCTCGCATCGAGCGCATAATCCAAAAACATACTGATATTATGCCCTTTCCCCTTTCCTATATCCTCCAGATCCGATGTCCAGCTTTCCGAAATCCCCCCATTCTCCATAAAATGGATGATATCCGTATAATAGTTGATATCCTTGTTTGCACTATAGCTATAATTGAAGGAGGTTTCCAATTTTTCCCCCTTAAAATAATGATTTGTTCCGAGCATATGTTGTGGAAAAACGCCCTGGGTATACGTATTATAAACAGCACCATTGTACCCGGTGATCAAATTCTTTTTCATTCTGATATTGATCATGGAACTCCCTTCCGCATCGTATTTGGAAGGTGGTGCGGTAATTACCTCAATAGCCTGGACACTACTGGCAGAAGTGCCATTAAGTAGGTTTAGGATATCGGCCGCGGGAAGGTTTACCTTTCTACCGTTGATCAGGATCTGTACCCCTTTTTCCCCCTTTACCGTTATCTCATCGTTCATTATAAACAGGCTGGGGGTACTCTTAAGGACCTCCCAAATATTGGATTCCGAAAGTGCCGTATTCCCAATGTTAAAGACCAGACGGTCTATCTTCTGTTCTACAGTAGGCTTTTGGGAAACTACAATGACCTCTTTTAACTCCTGGGCCCTGTTATCTATGAACAAAGGGCCTACATCAATATCCGAATTTAATTGTATCGATACATATTCGGAACTATTCCCCATATAACTGGCCGATAAAAGATAAGGGCCCGGGGCCAGATTCTCGATATGAAAAAATCCCTTTCCATCGGAGACCGCCCCCTTAACAAAACTGGTATCCACCATTTGGTACAACAACAGGTTCGCAAATGAGACCTCCAGATGCCCACTTTGTAAAACGGAACCAGAAATTTTATACTCTTGTGCACATAGCGGAATGCACGGAATGAGGAACAGAACAGCAATAGCTAAAATACTTTTCACAAAAAAAGCTTGACCAGTTATAAAAATGCTAAAGTTAACTTTTTATTAACAAGTTCCTACTTATTTAATAGTAAAAAATACCACACAACGCATCCCCTTTTTAAATTCCCATATTACCGGATAAAAAAATAGATCGGCCCTTGGAACGACCTCTTTATTTTTACATTAAACCCACGGATAAAACCTATCTTTGCGGTTGATTTAAGGCCATTGCTCACTTTTAAAAGTGGCCCAAGGGAAATAAGAAAGCCTGAAACACTGAAATAAATTCAGCGTAGATAAATTCAGCATAGATGAAAAACATACGGAATTTTTGCATTATTGCACATATTGACCATGGAAAAAGTACCCTAGCAGATAGGTTATTGGATTTTACGGGCTCTGTTACGGAACGCGAAAAACAGAATCAGCTATTGGATAGCATGGACCTTGAACGCGAACGTGGGATTACCATTAAGAGCCATGCCATTCAGATGGACTATGAATACAAAGGTGAAAAATATATCCTTAATCTTATAGATACTCCTGGGCATGTGGATTTTTCCTATGAGGTTTCCCGTTCCATTGCGGCCTGTGAAGGTGCATTGTTGGTGGTGGATGCAGCACAAAGCATACAGGCACAGACCATATCCAATCTGTACCTCGCCCTGGAAAACGATCTGGAAATAATTCCCGTATTAAATAAAGTAGATCTCCCGAGTGCCAATCCGGAAGTGGTTACGGACGATATCGTAGACCTATTGGGATGTAAACGGGAAGATGTTATCCCCGCCAGTGCCAAATCCGGCCTGGGCATAGAAGATATCCTGACCGCGATCATAGAGCGTATCCCCGCCCCTAAGGGAAATCCGGACGAATCCCTACAGGCCTTGGTCTTCGATTCCGTCTACAATCCGTTCCGGGGGGTGGAAACCTATTTTAGGGTTATCAACGGGGAAATAAAAAAAGGTCAAAAAATAAAGTTTGTCGCAACGGACAGAAATTATTTTGCCGATGAGGTCGGTACCCTAAAATTAGTACAACATCCCAAACAAAGTATCAAGGCCGGCGATGTTGGCTACCTGATTACCGGTATTAAAGAGGCAAGGGAAGTTAAGGTCGGCGATACCATTACGGATGCCGCAAACCCCACCAAAAATCCGATCGGAGGCTTTGAGGATGTGAAGCCAATGGTGTTCGCCGGTATCTATCCGGTGGATACGGAGGATTTCGAGGAATTGCGCTCCTCCATGGAAAAATTGCAATTGAACGATGCCTCCTTGGTCTTTGCCCCGGAAAGTAGTGCCGCCCTGGGCTTTGGGTTCCGATGCGGCTTCTTGGGAATGTTGCATATGGAAATCATTCAGGAAAGATTGGAGCGCGAGTTCGATATGACCGTGATTACCACAGTCCCCAACGTAAGCTACCATGCCTTTACCCGGAAACATCCCACGGTTCCGATAATCGTAAATAATCCATCCGATCTGCCGGATCCCTCTACCCTAGACCACGTAGAAGAGCCCTATATAAAGGCTACCATAATCACCAAGTCCGATTTCGTTGGCAATGTGATGTCCCTTTGTATCGATAAAAGAGGGCAGATCACCAACCAGACCTATCTGACCACGGAAAGGGTAGAGCTGAACTTTGATATGCCCTTGGCAGAAATTGTGTTCGACTTCTACGATCGGTTAAAAACGATATCCAAAGGGTACGCTTCCTTTGATTATACCCCTATTGGTATGCGGACCTCCAAATTGGCCAGGGTAGATATATTATTGAACGCCCAGCCCGTTGATGCACTTTCGGCCCTGGTCCACGCCGACAATGCGGCCCACATTGGCAAAAAAATGTGCGAAAAGCTTCGGGAACTGATACCCAGACAGCAGTTCGATATTCCTATCCAAGCGGCCATAGGAGCCAAAATCATATCAAGGGAAACCATTAAAGCATTGCGAAAGGACGTAACCGCAAAGTGTTATGGTGGCGATATTTCCAGAAAACGTAAGTTACTTGAAAAACAGAAAAAGGGAAAGAAGCGTATGCGCCAGGTAGGGAACGTAGAAATTCCGCAGGAGGCCTTTATGGCAGTACTAAAACTGAACGATTAATAGCGGCCCATAGTCGGAAAGCTTTGGGCAGCTTACACTACTAATCAGTAAACATATTACCTATAGCAGCACGCTCAAAGTCGGGAGACTTTGCGCAGCGAACACTTCTAGGCATTAAGCATACTGCTTAAAGCCTATGGCCTAAGGAGATCAACCCTCCCGAATGGCCAGATCAAAATTAATGGTAATGGTCTCGTGCACCGTAATAAGGCCGAGAACCTTTTTAGGCGCCTTGAGCTTAAAATCGTCCAGATTTAATTTTAATTCCCCCAAAATACACAGGTTTTCTTTCCGGTCAAATTTTACGGGAATCGTATAGGAATTGGTCAGGCCCGCAATTTCTATATCTACCTTG
>DATGQM010000227.1:0-3919 GCA_035304205.1 Arenibacter sp.
TAATATTTACGTACCGGGCTTTCCGAGGAATTTTGTTCCTAGTTTTAGTTGGGGCGGGGCTTCCGGTTTTAGTCCCTACCTGCCGGAAAGGGCCTTTGAGGCCGCCAAGGTAATGATGGCCCGTAGGGGAGTGGACTTCACTGAAATTGATGCCCGGATACTTACCCATATTTTTGAGGAAACCAGGGAATGGCGAGGGAGGTAGTCGGTAGCCAACAGCCAAAAGTCAAAGGCCAAAAGAAAGTATATCCCCGCCAATTCCAAGATAGTAATTAGTTGCAGTGGGCACTAAGCGGTAGGCAAAAGGCACTAGCTATTTAGCCATAGAACCTCATAACTCCATAACTCGATAACTTCATAACCATTTAACCAAAAGTCTAAACGAAACCTATTTTTCTGGGTGGACCCAGTTTTAATCGTTTGCATAAATTTTTGTAAAAATCGACTTTTCAGGGAGAACCCGTCGGAAATCACCGTCCAAGTTTTGGATTATTGGTATATTTGCAGTCCGAATGGATCAAGGTAAGGAAAACCATATCTTGTCCAATCCGGTGAAAGATAGATTATTATGCAAAAGAAGGTCGCTTTTTATACCTTGGGCTGTAAGCTCAACTTTTCGGAAACCTCTACTATTGCCCGTAATTTGGAAGATGAGGGTTTTGTACGGGTCGATTTTTCCGAACATGCCGATATGTATGTTATCAACACCTGTTCCGTGACCGATAATGCGGACAAACGTTTTAAGTCGATCGTAAGGCAGGCCCAAAAAGTAAATCCGGATGCATTTGTGGCGGCTATTGGCTGTTATGCCCAGTTAAAACCGGAAGAATTGGCGGCCGTAGACGGTGTTGATCTGGTGTTGGGAGCGACCGAAAAATTTAAATTGGCCGATTATGTGAACGATCTTTCCAAAAACAATTTTGGGGAGGTGCATTCCTGTGAGATTTCGGAGGCCAATTTTTATGTGGGCAGTTATGCCATTGGGGACCGTACCCGGGCCT
Source organism: Arenibacter sp. (assembly GCA_035304205.1). Lineage (GTDB taxonomy): Bacteria > Bacteroidota > Bacteroidia > Flavobacteriales > Flavobacteriaceae > Arenibacter. The sequence goes on from DATGQM010000227.1 coordinate 1,002, forward strand.
TCTTAAAGGTACAGGACGGGTGTGATTATAAATGTACCTACTGTACCATTCCCTTGGCCAGGGGGATTTCACGCAGCGACACCTTACAGAACGTTCTGGACAAGGCAGCGGAGATCTCTGGGAAAGGCATCAAGGAAATTGTTCTTACGGGGGTCAATATTGGGGATTACGGGAAGGGCGAATTTGGCAATAAAACGCACGATCATACTTTCCTGGACTTGGTAAGGGCATTGGATACCGTACAGGGGATACATCGCTTGCGCATCTCCTCGATAGAGCCGAATCTCTTAAAAAACGAGACCATCGAGTTTGTCGGGAGCAGCAATTCCTTTGTTCCCCATTTTCATATTCCATTACAAAGCGGGAGCGATGAGGTGCTGAAGTTGATGAGAAGGCGGTATTTGAGCGATCTGTACATCGATCGGGTAAACAAGATCAGGGAAATAATGCCCCATGCCTGTATAGGGGTGGATGTCATCGTAGGCTTTCCCGGGGAGACCGAAGAGCACTTTTTAACTACCTATAACTTTTTAAACCGGCTGGACGTTTCATACCTGCACGTGTTTACCTATTCCGAAAGGGATAATACCAAGGCCGCGGAAATGGACGGGGCAATCCCCAAAAAGGTGAGGGATAAAAGAAGCAAGATGTTGCGCGGGCTCTCGGTAAAGAAGCGCAGGGCATTTTATGAGGGTCAATTGGGGGCTATCAGGACCGTGCTGTTCGAAGGGGAGAACAAGGAAGGTTATATCCATGGCTTTACGGAAAACTATGTAAAGGTAAAAGTGCCCTGGAATCCCCAACTGATAAATACCTTACAAGAGGTAAGGCTTACGGAAATAGCCGAGGACGGGATGGTAAAATGCAGCATGTTGAGCGAGGTTGCCGCAATTGCCTAAATTATATTCGGATCCCTACCGGAAGCATTTCCTTGTATTGTCTATTTTTGCGAAGAAAGCCGGCAATTTGTGGACTGGTGGGCACAACCCGTAAGTTCTGCTCCTGAAGATGGTTTAGCACGCATTTAATAAAATCCTCCATAAAACCTTCCCTGACAATGTCTTCGGGGATGACCAGTTTCGTTAAAAAGACCTTGCGTTCCTGGGAAGAATATTCAATTTTGGCCAAATGGCCTTCGACCTTAGTTTCAAATTGTCTTAAGAAACTATTGTCCTTAATTTCCAAATCATTCATATTAGTTTGATTTTAATATTGATTAGTTTTGACAGTGCGATTATCAGATCGGAATCGGATAAAACAATTCAAAATAAGTAGGGGGTAAAAAAGTCCGATTACAAATTTACGAAAAAAAATGCTATCATCCTATTAATGATGGCTTAACAAGAAGGGATTATGGCCGATCAAAGAATACATGTCTATTTTATGCCGGGGATGGCGGCCAATATTTCTATTTTTGAAAAAATACGTTTGCCCGAAGATATTTTTTCCATGCACTATCTGGATTGGATCATTCCCAAAAAGGAGATCAGTCTGGAGGATTATGCCCGACAGATGTGCGATAAGATCGGGCATGATAACGTAGTGCTCATAGGCGTGTCTTTTGGGGGTATCCTGGTGCAGGAAATGGCCAAATATATCCCCGTAAGGAAAATTATCATTATTTCCAGTGTTAAGAATAAATCGGAGCTTCCCAAAAGAATGATCTTTGCCAAGTATACCCAAGCACATAAATTGTTGCCCACCGGTCTGGTCAACAACGTGGAATTATTGACGAAATATGCCTTCGGGGAGACGGTCCAGAAGCGTTTGGCGCTCTATGAGCAGTACTTGTCCGTTCGGGATAAATATTATTTGGATTGGTCCTTGGACAAGATCATAAATTGGCAGCAATCCGAATGCCCAAAAAACTTGGTACATATCCACGGCGATAAGGATCCGGTATTTCCGATCGGCCATATCAAGGGGTGTATTACAATAGAAAATGGTACCCATGCGATGATAATTTATCGGTATAAGTGGTTTAATGAACACTTGCCCACAATTATTTTGCAATAGGGGAGTTGTATTTATATATTTGACATATTTATGGATACTTATTTTGTGCCGATATTTCTAAGTTTGATACTTGGATGTCCATTGCCGAACGAAATGGATTTAAGGTAGGGAAGCATGTCACGTTAAACGAAAATAGCAGTTAATCGATTAAACAAGCGAAAGATGAAAGTTATAAAGAACATTTTAATGATTTTGGGAGTGGTATTTGTGGGGAGCACGTTGATCTTTGCTGTTCAGAACAACCAGAAAGATGTTGCCATGTTGGTAGATACCAATAGGGTGGATACCGATAGTAGCGATAATTCAGGATACCGTATTACCCCCATTGAGATTCCTGAGGATTTAAATTTTGCGGGCGAAGCCGTACCCTTTGAAGATCCGGAGATTATGGAGCGCGTCGATCGCGAGTTCCTGGTAAATGCCTACTGGCAGTCCAATGCCCTATTGCTTATGAAAAGGGCCCATAAGTTCTTTCCGATCATCGAGCCGATCCTGGCAAAAAACGGGATTCCGGACGATTTTAAATACCTGGCCCTAGCGGAAAGCGGACTCCAGAATGTGGTATCCCCTGCAGGTGCCACGGGTTTTTGGCAGATCATGCCCGCGACGGGGCGGGAGTATGGACTGGAGATCAATAAGAATGTGGACGAGCGATACCATGTAGAAAAATCTACGGAAGTGGCCTGTAGGTATTTGAAGAAATCCAAGGAAAGATTTGGTAGTTGGACACTCGCCGCTGCGGCATATAATGCCGGTGCGGGGGGCATACAAAAATTTATGGGCATACAAAAAGTAGATGCCTATTACGATCTGCTCCTTGGGGAAGAAACGGGAAGGTATGTGTTCCGGATTCTAGCTATCAAGGAAATCTTGTCCAATCCGGAGAAATATGGCTTTCACCT
>DATGQM010000228.1:0-3112 GCA_035304205.1 Arenibacter sp.
AATGTCTTATGCTCAAGAAACCCCTTCGGTGCAGTTCCGATCTCATCCCCATCATTCTATTCTGGCATTTAGGGGTCAGGACCACCCCCTCGGAAAGTTGGGCCTCCGTTTCCTCAACTTTCCATATCAGTACCTTGACACGGGGATTAACTGTTATTGTTTTGTAAAGGGGCATGGGATTATTTAAGTTATTACTACCTTTGCAACAGCAAAAAAAAATTATTTAACCGTTCCTGTACGAATTTAGAAATAAAAACGGAAAAGAAATAGGGTCGACCGATATATTCTCAAATTCCGATAACCGTAGGCACTGTTCGATCAATAATACTATCGTGCCGTTCAACCTAACAAAAGTCAAGAAATGAGCATTAAAACTATTCCATACACCCCTTATAAAGTAAAGGATATCGGCCTGGCCGATTGGGGAAGAAAAGAAATTGAACTAGCGGAAGCCGAAATGCCCGGACTAATGTCCCTGCGCGAGGAGTACGGTAGGGAACAGCCCCTGAAGGGGGCGCGCATTGCCGGTTGCCTGCACATGACGATACAGACCGCCGTTCTTATAGAGACCTTGGTGGCCCTGGGCGCCGAAGTAACCTGGAGCTCCTGCAATATATTCTCTACCCAGGACCATGCAGCCGCTGCAATGGCCGCTGCCGGCATTCCCGTATTTGCATGGAAGGGGATGAACGAAGATGAATTTGATCGGGCCATAGAACAGACCTTATTTTTTGGGGAGGACCGCAGGCCATTGAATATGATCTTGGATGATGGGGGCGACCTTACCAATATGGTACTGGACAAATACCCTGAATTGGCCGCTGGCATAAAGGGACTTTCCGAAGAAACCACCACTGGGGTACACCGCTTATACGAGCGGGTAAAAAAGGGAACCTTGCCCATGCCCGCGATCAATGTAAACGATTCCGTTACCAAATCCAAGTTCGATAATAAATACGGGTGCAGGGAAAGTGCCGTAGACGCCATTAGAAGGGCCACCGATACCATGCTTGCCGGCAAGCGGGTAGTAGTTGCCGGATACGGGGATGTGGGCAAGGGAACCGCAGCCTCCTTTAAAGGTGCGGGTTCTATCGTTACGGTAACCGAAATAGATCCGATCTGCGCCCTACAGGCCGCAATGGACGGTTACGAGGTCAAAAAAATGGATACGGTCATCGGCACTGCCGATATAGTTATTACCACTACCGGGAATAAGGATATTATACGATCGCAACATTTTAAGGCGATGAAGGACAAGGTCATTGTTTGTAATATCGGCCATTTCGACAATGAGATCGATGTGGAATGGTTGAACAAGAATTACGGTTATACCAAAGATGAGATCAAGCCACAGGTAGATAAATATACCATAGACGGCAAGGATGTTATCCTATTGGCGGAAGGGAGATTGGTAAACCTGGGATGTGCTACCGGCCATCCGAGCTTTGTGATGAGCAATTCCTTCACCAACCAGACCCTTGCCCAAATAGAACTTTGGAACCATAGCGAGAATTACAATAACGAGGTGTATATGCTTCCCAAATATTTGGACGAAAAGGTTGCGTACCTACATTTGGCGCGTTTAGGGGTGGAATTGGAAACCTTGAGACCCGATCAAGCGGAATATATCGGAGTAACGGTAGAGGGGCCGTTTAAGCCCGACTATTATAGATACTAACCCTATATAAGTCAGACCTTAAAATAGGGAAGTCCCTTATATTGAAAAATCGATATAAGGGATTTTATTTTCCTGCCCTCACCATCCAGATGCCAAAACAAACATCCACTATGAATATAATCTTGACCGGTGCTACCGGAACCTTGGGATCCAGGATACTTTTTTCCCTCCTGGAACTAAAATTTGGGGACCTGAAGACCATTTACCTCCCTGTTCGCAAAAAAAAGTCGTTATCGCCCCAAATGCGAATAAAGAACATGCTTTTAAGTGAATATGCCCCGGAATTCATTAAATCGAACAAGGACGAAATAAACAGCAAAATAGTAGTGTTGGATTCGGAAGACCTCATGGACCCGTACAGGTTTTCAACACAGGAACCAATTGATTATTTTATCCATTCCGCCGGCTTTGTAAACTTATCTACCCATCCATCGGCGAAAAAAGGAATTTTTGAGGAAAACTTAAAATTTACCCAGGACATCTTCAATGTCCATTCTCCCCATATTCGCAAGTTTATATACATAAGCACCGCATTTGCCATTGGCGATATCGGGGGGGTGCTGAACAATGATTATGGAATGTCGAAAGGAAAAAATTACCGGAACCACTATGAGGCCTCCAAACATGAGTGTGAGCAGTTTCTGATGAAGGAAGGGAAAGCCAGGAACATTCCCGTACAAATATTAAGGCCCAGTGTCCTGGGGGGCAATATTAGCGATGCCCCCCATTTTTTCATATCCAAGTATATGGTATTCTATCTTTTTGCAAAATTTTTCAATAATAGTAGGTCCAAGGAGAAAGTAAGAATTTCTACCACTAAGGGTACCGGGCTCAATATTATCCCTACGGACTACGCCGCAAAGGTTATTGTAAAAGTAATGGACACGGATATTGAACAGCTCAATATCGTCCATTCGCAAGAAACCGACCTGAGGCAGGGCATGTCGCGCATATTTGAGACCGTCGGTTTTACCGACTATATATTTACCCATGAAAAAATAGATGAACGTTTGGGCTTTAGCACTAAACTGGAGCAATTTTATTACGAGACCATCGGTGTACACCTGCATCCCTACCTCACTTCCAAACCCAATGGATGGGATACTACGCTCCTGGAAAGCATTTTGCCCCTGCCCCATTATAATTTGGAGGATTATTTGACCGATACGGTGGCATTTGCCAAAATGAAGGGATTTAGAAATCAAAAGTGGTAGGATCTGGTTAAGAGTTAAGAAGTGATGAGTTAGGGAGTGATGAGTTAAGGAGTTAAGAGTTGGCAGGAATGCCTGTTCGAGGTTGAGTTTGCTCCGAAAACTCGAGTTAAAGAGCTAAAGAGTAAAAAAGTCAATAAATAAGATTTCTCACGATTTTTAAATAACTAAAAATCAATATATTATACTTTTAGTGAATTGAACTTTTGCTGAATAATATCTA
>DATGQM010000229.1:0-2616 GCA_035304205.1 Arenibacter sp.
ATTGGCCGATACCGACCTGATCGATGATCTGGTAAGCTTAACCAAAGAAAACCAAGTTTGGATAGTTCCCACCCAAAGTTTGTTCGAAAGATGGTTTGCCCCGATAAGTTCGGACGAATTGTTTCAACAGCCCGAGATGAAGTATATGCCGGCCAGCACCCTGGAAAACTGGAAAAAAAGCAAGGATGGCATGACCGGTCCCAATAGCAATTTCAACAAGGAGCAGTGGGAACGATTCATTGCCATAAGACAGCAATTGATCCGGGCACTTCAGAACAATGGACATGGCCTTCTGTTGGGGTCGGACGCCCCACAGGTGGCCAATGTACCCGGGTTTTCCATCCACCATGAAATCGAGGGGTTGGTAAGGGCCGGACTCACCCCCTTGGAAATACTGCAATCGGGAACTATGAATCCGGCCCGGTTCTTCGGAATGGAAGATATATTCGGGGAAGTAAAGGAAGGCCTACGGGCCGACCTGGTATTGTTGCAGGCCAACCCCTTGGAAGATCTGGGCGCCCTTAAACGCGTTTCGGGCGTTATAGTAAATGGAAAATGGCTGTCCCGTGAGGCCATCGATGAAAAATTGGAGGAAATCGCCAAGAATGCCGAAGGGAATTAAGGGTAATGTAACAATTATTTAATGTAGCAATTGACCTATGTGTCAATTCGATAATGTACCAATATACTAATTTGAAGATTCGATAATTTGGAGATTTGGCTCCCCAGAATCTACTTTTGGTAATTGGGCTTCACCAATAAAATTAATTTTTATACGGATAATGTTAAAATCATTTCGATTTATGGTTGAAGACGGGTTAAATAAAACGTAACTTTATGGCTCTAAAAAAATCATAACCGATATTATAAATCCAAAAAATCATGAAAAAATTTAAATTATTATCCTTGTGCATCCTTTTTATCACGGCCTTTAGCTGTAAGGACGTTAAAAAGGAAAGCAAGGAAGCCATGGACACAATTGATACGACGGTCCAAGATGTGACCGATGAAATTCAGACCAAGACCCTGAATTTTACTATGGAGCCAAAAAGCGATAGTAATGTAAGAGGGGATGTTACCTTTACGGAAGAAGATGGAACGGTAAATATGAAGGCCGTATTGACCGGATTAACACCTGGGGAACATGCCATACATATTCATGAAAAGGCCGATTGTTCCGCCGCTGACGGGACATCTACCGGAGGACATTGGAACCCCACTTTTGCACAACATGGAAAATGGGGCGCGACCGAAGGATATCACAGAGGGGATATCGGTAATTTTACCGCGGACGCGGATGGCAACGGTACCGTCGAATTCTCTACCGATGAATGGTGCTTGGGATGTGACGATGAGACCAAAGATCTTTTGGGCAAAGCGGTCATCGTTCACCAAGGAGTAGATGATTTTGTTACGCAGCCCACTGGAGACGCCGGCGGCAGGATCAGCTGTACCGGGATTATCGAATAATACGATACTATAATTTATAAAAAAGCTGCTATTTCTAGCAGCTTTTTTTGTTTACAATCATAGAATCAAGTTAAAGAGTAAAGAAGTCAAGGAGTTAATGATTTGGGTTTTGGGCTGAAGCCCTACTTTTGAACCTCATATTACCACGGCTTAAAAGCCGTGGCAAGGGAAAAGTTGTGGCAACGAAAAAGCTTGCCGAACCTATTTTAAGGTAATAGGAACGGATTAAAATTCGGTATATATAGCTAGTACACGGCCTATCGCATATAGCCTACGGCATACCGCCAATAACTATTGATTTATTCAAATTCTTATTGTAATTTCTAGCATTAATTTTGATCCATGGAAAATCACCGGCGCCTCTTCATCCAAAAAATGGGAATTGTAGCTACCTCGGCAGCACTTGCCCCTAATATCGTATTATCCGCAAATAGATCCAAATCCAAAAAATTGGGCATTGCCCTGGTCGGGTTGGGCTACTATAGCACCGATCTCCTGGCTCCTGCCCTACAACTTACCGGGAATTGTGAGTTAAGGGGAATAGTAACGGGCAGCCCGGAAAAAATTCCCCTCTGGAAAAAGAAATACAATATAAAGGATAGCAACATTTATAATTACCAGAATTTTGATAGCATCGCCGACAACCCTGACATAGACGTTGTTTATGTGGTATTGCCACCCTCCATGCATGCCGAATATACCATTAGGGCCGCCAATACGGGGAAACATGTCTGGTGCGAAAAGCCTATGGCCCCGACGGTCGCCGATTGTGAGGCCATGATCAAGGCATGTAGGGACAATAAGGTAAAATTGACGATAGGATACCGTTGCCAGCACGACCCCAATATACAGGCCTATATGAAAGTGGGCGAGGAAAGACCCTTTGGAAAGGTGAAAATGATCACTTCGGCCGCCGGGTATTTTGATGGGCGGACAGATCATTGGAAACAAAGTAAAAAACTGGGCGGGGGCGCTATGGGGGACATGGGCGTTTACGCTCTACAAGGAGCCCGATTGGCAACGGGCGAGGAACCTATTTCCGTATTGGCACAAGCTTCTACGACCAGGCCCAAAATATATCATGAAGTAGAGGAAACCATGATGTTCCAATTGGAGTTTCCCAGCGGCGCGATGGCGGCCTGCCAC
>DATGQM010000230.1:0-4856 GCA_035304205.1 Arenibacter sp.
GAAAATCTCGATCAAAACCATCAAAATGGTTTTGTAAATTATATTTTTTGCGCCACGGAGCAACAGGCCAAACGCTTCCACGATATTTTTGACGAGGTAGGCAAGGAAGTACATTATAAGACCTTGGTCTATCCCCTGTACGAAGGTTTTTTGGATAACGACCTAAAGATCGCATGTTATACCGATCATCAGATCTTTGAACGCTACCTTAAGTTCCATATAAAGAACGGCTATGCCAAAAAGCAGGCCATCACCCTAAAGGACCTTAACAAATTGGAAATTGGGGACTATGTAACCCATATAGACCACGGGATAGGAAAATTTGGGGGACTCCAAAAAATAGATGTGGAGGGCAAGAAACAGGAAGCCATAAAATTGATGTACGGGGATCGTGATATTCTCTATGTGAGCATACATTCCCTTCATAAGATCTCCAAATTCAATGGCAAGGACGGCGTTCCCCCAAAAATATACAAACTTGGCTCGGGGGCATGGAAGAAAATCAAGGAAAAAGCCAAGTCCCGAGTAAAGAAAATAGCCTTCGACCTAATCCAATTGTACGCAAAACGCCGACTGGAAAAAGGATTCCAATACGGGCCGGACAGCTATTTGCAGCACGAACTGGAAGCCTCGTTCATCTATGAGGATACCCCGGACCAAAGCACTTCTACGGAGGATATAAAAAAGGATATGGAAAGCGAGCGCCCCATGGATCGGCTCGTTTGTGGGGATGTAGGTTTTGGAAAGACCGAAGTGGCCATCCGTGCGGCTTTTAAGGCCGTAGATAACGGCAAACAGGTGGCGGTATTGGTGCCTACCACCATTTTGGCATTCCAACACTACCGGACCTTTAACGAACGATTAAAGGAAATGCCCGTGAACGTTAACTATATCAACCGGTTTAGGACCGCCAAGGACAAAAAGGAAATCCTGGAAAATTTGGCGACCGGTAAGTTGGATATTATTATTGGTACCCATCAATTGGTAAGCAAAAATATAAAGTTCAAGGATTTGGGACTTTTGATCGTGGACGAGGAACAAAAATTCGGCGTATCCGTAAAGGACAAACTAAAATCGATCAAGGAAAACGTGGATGTCCTGACACTTACCGCCACCCCCATTCCACGGACCCTGCAATTTAGCCTTATGGCTGCAAGGGATCTTTCGGTAATCAATACGCCGCCGCCGAACCGTTATCCCATAGAGAGCGAGGTCATCGGGTTTGACGAGGAGACCATTCGGGATGCTATTTCTTACGAGATCCAAAGACAGGGGCAGGTTTTCTTTATCCACAACCGGATAGAGAACATTAAGGAGGTGGCCGGGATGATCCAACGCCTTGTCCCCGATGCCAAGGTGGGTATCGGCCATGGACAGATGGAGGGCAAGAAGCTGGAAACCTTGATGCTGGCCTTTATGAACGGGGAATTTGACGTGCTGGTATCCACTACGATCGTAGAAAGCGGACTGGATGTTTCCAACGCCAATACCATTTTTATCAACAACGCCAATAATTTTGGCCTGAGCGACCTGCACCAGATGCGGGGACGCGTCGGCCGTAGCAACAAAAAGGCATTCTGCTATTTTATTACCCCGCCCTACGAGACCATGTCCACCGATGCCCGAAAGAGGATCCAGGCCCTGGAACAGTTTACCGACCTGGGAAGTGGCTTCAATATTGCGATGAAGGACTTGGAGATCAGGGGTGCCGGGGACCTATTGGGAGGGGAACAAAGCGGCTTTATAAACGATATCGGTTTTGAGACCTATCAAAAAATATTGGCGGAAGCCATAGATGAACTCAAGGAAAACGAGTTCAAGGAACTATATACGGAAACGGAAGGAAAACCCAAGATCTATGTAAAGGATACCCAGATAGACTCCGATTTTGAGCTATTATTTCCGGACGACTATATCAATAACATTACCGAACGCCTAAACCTGTATACCGAGCTCAACCAAATAAAGGAGGAAGCGGGACTCCAGAAATTTGAATCGGCACTGCTGGATCGGTTCGGGGAATTGCCCAAACCGGCGGCCGATCTGTTGAACTCCGTCCGCATTAAATGGATCGCCAATAGCATCGGACTGGATAAGATAGTGATGAAAAAAGGCAAAATGATCGGCTATTTCTTGGCGGATCAACAATCGGATTTCTATCAGAGCAAAGCCTTCGGCACGGTCCTGAAATTTATCCAAGATCATCCGGGCCAGGCCCAATTAAAGGAAAAAGAAACCCGGAACGGACTCCGGCTGTTACTGACATTTGATCATATCAAGTCGATCGACAAAGCCTATAATGCCATTCGGCCCCTCGGCCCCCGGCCCCTAAACGAAGAAATAAAGACATCTTAAAAACTAAAACTGTGCCCATAAAGAATCCGATACTCCTGGTTGTGCTCTGCCTTTTCCTGCAATTGGAAGCCCAGCACAGCATTTCCGGAAAATTATCGCCGACAGACGATTTTAAATGGTTGATCGCCTATAGATTAAACCCGACCTCCCAAAGCTATATCGCCGATGTGGAGGTTAAAGATGGGGAATTCACCCTAAAAATTCCCACAAATGCACCTACGGGAGTCTATCGTATGGTATATGCGGTACCGCAGAACGAGTTTTATTTTGATGTGATCTATAATGGCAAGGAAGATTTGGTCCTGACCTTTGACCTGCAAAAAGGATTAAATTTTACCACTTCCCAAGAGAACATTCTTTTTCAAAATTATTTTAATGAAATGGATGTCCTCGAAAGTAAAATCGAGAAGTTTTATGAGGGGGATGAAACCGACTTTCAAATAGTAAACGATCTTTTCAGGGAGCTCCGGGAGACCCAGCAAGTTTATGAAACCAAATCCAAAAGTTTGCTCGTCGAACATTTTATAAAAGCCCATCGTCCCTATATCCCCACTGCTTACGAAAATGGGCATGCTTCGTATATAGTCCATAAAATGGAGCATTATTTTGAGGCGCTCGATTTTAACGACCCTGTCCTGCAAGGTTCGCAATTCCTATCGGATAAGTTGGTCGATTATATATTCCATATTTTTCCGGATACCCCACGGAACCGAGGGGAAATGGAACACGAAATGGAAGTAAAGCTACAGACCTTGGCCCAAGTCCTGAAAAATGTGGATCTGTCCTATCGGACCCGGTTAATGGAGGATCTATGGGCTATGGCGACCCATTATAATCTTGATGCAACAGCGGACCTCATCTATGAAAATTATCTTCGGGACTTGGCACAAGAAACCCAAAATACGGAGCTGATACATAAGATCGAGACGTATAACCGACTTCGGCCGGGGGCCATTGCCCCTGAAATTACTTGGGAGGAAGGTGAAAACACCAAAAAACTCAGCGAGCTATCGGGCAGTAAATACTATGTTTTGGTCTTTTGGAGCAGCACCTGTTCGCACTGCCTGGACGAACTGCCCAAATTACAGCAAGATTTAAAAGGGATACCGGATGTTAAGGTATTGGCCATTGGTTTAGAGGACGAACGGGAAAATTGGAAAAAAGAATCCGCTAAACTGCCCGACTTTATTCACGGGATCTCCTTGGGAAAATGGGAAAGCAGTTACGTAGGCCTGTACCAGATCCAACAAACGCCCACCTATTATATATTGGACGAAGGGAAGCGTATCGTTGCCAAGCCGGAACATTTTGGGGAGGTAGTGGATTTTTTAAAGGGTTAAAGGGCAGATTCACTGCGATATTTGTTTAAATCACCGCACGAACGTGACCCTTGCACTAACGTTAAAAAAATGGCAGAACCAAATGTGCGATGGAAAAATAAGAAGGCTTAAAGCGATTTAAGATCTTTGATCGTCCTAAAAGCAATATCTACTTGCTCGTCGTTAACAATGATCGTAAACTCGTTGGTGGTAGAGATTACTTCGAACAATACGATCCCCTCCCAGGCCAATCGCTGAAAAATAAAATAATAGATACCGGGAACCGAAACGTTTTCGGCGGGAAGCTTCACGGTAATGGAGGAAAGGTGTTCTGCCTTCTGGGTGCACTTTTCGTTTTTGAACAATTCTTCTACGGCTGTGTCCAAGGTGTTGCTGACCACAATGTTCATTTCGTTCACTCCCCGTGAGGACGTATAGAACACGTCCTTGTTTTTATTGATCTCCTTTAATAGGACGGTCTGATTTTCCAAAATAGTGTCGGAAACCAAGAAGGTAAAATCTGTTAAGGAAGACCGTACCGTAATCTCCCCAATATTTTTTAGGACCTTGATGATCTTGTGGGTAGCACGAAACTCCAGATCATCCGAGAGTCGTTTTAAGGCCATGACGATGGCCCCATTACGGATATCCTTCCCCAATTCATTTTCAATTTCCGGCCTTACGATCCGGGACAGGGAAGTCAGGTTTATAATGCCCTGTGCCAAAGCACTTTGTAAAAAAGGTTTCTTTTTGATATAATCCTCAACAACTGATGAGATAGTCTTCATTTTTATTAACTTTTTGTAAAAATAACAAATTGTTATAAATAAAACAAATAACCGTGGAAGATTTTTGAGCGGTAGTCAAAAAAGTTGAAGGCATGTAGTTTATTCGGCCGTAGGCAGTTGCAGTAGCTTTATTTAAAGTCAGGGTTTGATCGGTTCTGGTGGGCCTGAAAGAGGAAACCGGAGGGGATGTTGCTGACAGAAGTCATTGATCCCAACTCATAACTTTTTTTCTCTTTTCTCTTTTTCGATTTTTCCCAGTGCCTTCTGGCCATTCAAGAAAACTGATAAAAGTCATAGTTTCCACTAGGTACTTCCGCTAATTTTACCCTATGGTTTTTTTGATAAGCCCCTATCCAAATTTATAATGGTATGACAATTAAAAAACAATAGATAT
>DATGQM010000231.1:0-4451 GCA_035304205.1 Arenibacter sp.
CGAAGGATGACCTGCTACTGGGCACTTATTACCAGGAACACGATGACCTGGAAATGGAAGTCCTGGCATGTACGGACGATTTTAAAGGTTTAAAGGCGGAAATTTTCAGTTATGTCGGGGGTACCTTAAAAAGACGAAAATGAATACGGTATGATCTGGCCCATATGTAGATATTCACTGTTTTTTATCCCAATAGCTATCGGGAGCCATACCTGCCCGACTACGTCCTTCTGGCGGGCCAGCCCGAAAGATTCATTCTGGCGGGTGTAATTCGTATATCTTCATTCGGGTCTGCGACAAAATTTTAGGTCATGCTTATTTCAAAAAGGAAGAAATTCAAAGTTGTCGGGTCTGAATTTGGTTTTAAGATTCTTTACCGGTAGATCCGGATCAAATCTTTTAACTCATAACTCTTATAACTCATAATTCTTAACTCTTAACTTTTTAACTCTTAAACTTTTTAGCTTGAGTTTCCGAACGAAACCCATATTTTAGCTTAAAACCAATAAATAACCATTATAAAGATCTTGGACAGAAAAAAATATCTTATAGAGGAGATAGGTGTGGGGCTCGGGGAACGAATGGGGGTATCGCCATTGGCCGCCAGAATCTATATCCTGTTGGCACTTTCTTCCCCGAAGGGTTTGACTTTCGAGTCGATAAGGGAGGAACTAGGTTCGAGTAAGAGCTCGACCTCCATAAATCTGAATATACTTATTCAACTAAAATATGTTGAATACAATACTAGACCGGGGGACAGGAGGAGGTATTTTAAAGGTGCTAAAAATTTTCAGGTCAATTATCTAAAACAGAATTCCCAGGCCCTAAACAGGGAAATTGAGCTCCTGGATAAAATAAATACTTTTAATCAAGAACATTATCCTGAAAAATTTGTCGATGAAAAATCCATGGGCACCATAATGCAGGAATATTTAAAGGCACACCAAGAACTTATAGCGATTACGCTTAATAAATTGCTGGACTTTATAGAAAAGGATGTCTGAGGCCTGGTGCGGTACGACTTTATTCAACCGACCGATTATCCTATATAAAGGGATTTTTAGTGTTGATCGGGGGCGGTAATAAAATAATAACGACCTTTGTCCTACCGGAAAACCGATAACCATTTTATACAATGACTGATTTTTTCGAGCTGTACAGACCACATATTATTTATGGTATTTTGGTCCTTGTTGCCGTTTTGGCATTGCGTATGTTGACCAATGTGTTCTACAACAGATTATTAAGTCGACAACTTAAAAGATTTCCAGGGGAACAGCCGAGGGCCATTCATCTAGTAAAACGTATCCTGAATACCTTATGGATAGTATTGGGCCTTATTGCCCTAGCTTTTTTATTCGTGGGAGCGGATAGGTACGAAATGCTCAAAAGTAATTTCTTCCTGATAGGATATCTCAGTACAGTCGCGGTGGTGACCATTGTACTGGCGGCCTTTACCAATTTTTGGTTCAGGTTGGCAGTCCAGAGGAAGATTGCCGACAAGGCCGATGCTACTGGTACCAGATTTTTGGGTTATGTCGTTGTTTTTAGTATTTATTGTGTCGGTATCCTGATCGGACTCCTTGCCTTTCCCGCTCTTCAAGGTATTTCACAGACTGCCTTGGGCGGCGCCGGGGTATTGGCATTAATAGCGGGGGTAGCTTCCCAGGAAGCTTTGTCCAACCTTGTGGGAGGGGTGTTTATTATCGTTTTTAAACCCTTTAAGATCGGAGATGATATAATGGTTACCGATGCCATGGTGGGTACCGTAATGGACATTACCCTACGCCATACCGTAATACGGAATAGTGAAAACAAAATGATCGTTATCCCCAATGCCATTATAAATAAGGAAAAATTGATCAATTATAACCTTGGTGACCTTAAATGTTGCGAACATATTGAGATAGGAATATCCTATGATAGCGATATTGATATGGCAAAAAGGATTATGCGGGAGGAATGCGAAAACCATCCATTGATCTATGATAATCGATCCCGATCGGATAAAATGGGGGATAAACCCATAGTCCGCACCGCATTGATACAATTGGGCGATTCCTCCATGACGATCCGTGCTTGGGCATGGACCAAGGATTATGGGGATTCCTTTAATTTAAGATGTGAAGTCCTGGAACGTATAAAGTATCGTTTTGACCAGGAAGGTATAGAGATTCCATTTCCGTACAGGACCGTAGTTATCAAAGAAAATAAAGTAGGGAAAGCGGAATAGGGAATCGGGGGGAACACCCCATTTCCGCCCAAATGATATCAAACTATATGGGCGGCCCAACAATAAAAAAAAAGAAAAAATTGAAGCTGAAGCGTAGAAGAAAACTAGTTACCTACCTTAATATTTTAGACCAACCCATTCGGTTCAACCTGTTTGTTTTTAGTAGGACATTCCTGTTATGGGCATTTCTTGGTCTGATCGGAGGGGTTATCGCCGGCCTTTATTGGATCGTACTTGAATTTTTGACCCACAGGATCGCCTTCTTTACAGGTTGGCAGGTAATTCCCGTTATGGCCCTTGGCGGCCTTCTGGCGGGTCTGGTCATTCATTTTATAGGGGACCCCGGGGAAATACAATTGATCGTCAACAACATACGTTTCAATAAGGGAAAACTCGATCCCAAAAACAATCCGTCCATGATATTGTCCTCTTTGCTATGCGTTGCATCGGGGGGGAGTTTGGGGCCAGAGGCTCCCTTGGTCCAGGTTACGGGGTCTACGGGGTCCTGGCTCGGAAAATTATTTAGGCTTAAGGGCGAGGAATTGAGGTCCTTGAGCATTGCGGGGATGGCATCCGGTTTTACCGCCCTATTTGGTGCGCCCCTGGGCGGAAGTTTGTTCGCCCTCGAAATTTTGCACCATAAACATGCGGTGGAATATTATAAGGCCATTATCCCGGCCTTGGTGGCAAGTAGTTTCAGTTATGTGGTCTTCGCTTTGATCGTGCAGTTGGGCCTTGGGCCCATTTGGGACCTAAATTCCTATGAATACTCGGGTCCCTTTGATTTTGGCCTGGCTATTATCTTTGCCATTGTAGGGACATTGACGGGTTGGGGATTTATATTTTGCGTAAAATTTTTCAGGTCGCTCTTCCGAAAAAAACCGTTGCCCATTTATATCAAGACCTTAATAGGGGGGATCCTACTGGGAATTATTGCGTATTATTTTCCGCTGACCAGATACTTCGGCCATTATGAGATGAACGATCTATTGGCCGCAAATGCCCCGATTACCTTATTGTTCGGTATCCTGTTCTTTAAATTGATCGCCATAGCGATCACGGTAACCTCGGGCTGGAGAGGTGGTTTTATCATACCCCTATTTTTTGTAGGGGCTACCCTCGGCCTGATCATCCATCATTTTTTTCCGGCCACGAATCTAACCTTGGCCATTGTCAGTTGTATGGCGGCCATAAATGCCTGCGTGACCAGGACCCCTATGAGTACCACTATCCTATTGGCCACTTTAACGGGATTTTCCTATTTCATCCCCATATTATTTGCCAGTCTTACGGGCTATTTTTTGGCGCCCCGGATTCCATTTATTGGATCGCAAGGGGAAAAGTAAATTCCTAATTATTAATATAATATCGTTTTTTAGTAAGAATACAGTAGCAGGGAGAACAGGGCAAGAAGAAAGCAAAGGAACACTAAGATCCATAATAATTTGGACATTATAATATTAGGGGACCTTTCACTTTTTTCCAGCAATAATTCCTTTATAAACCGCATAACTTTCATTATATCAATATTACTCCGACTAATCGAAGGCAAATCCCGTACTGACCCTAAAAATAAATGCGTACAACACCACTGCGAGCAAAATCAAACTGAACCAAGTGAACGCTTTAAAATAATTCTTGATCAGGATATTGCCCAAATTTTTAAATCCGTCGGAATAAATTTCTTTAACGAGTAATAATGTTTTCATCCTAATTTTGTTTATGGTTAAATTAATCCCCAAATTTCGTCCAGGCCTATCAATAATTAAAATATAGTGGATAAATGGGATGAAAAGGAGTTGAAAGGAAATAAGATTTTTTTTGGTCGGATAAAAGGGGTTTTTCAACGCATGTCGCCAAGCGCTTAGCGCCAAGCGTTGAACCTTGATGCCTACTCGAGTTTACGCATAAGGCCTTCTTGCGCTACCGAGGCGATCAGGGTTCCCTCCCGGTCAAAAATACTGCCCCGGCTAAATCCCCGGGCATTGGAGGCGCTGGGGCTATCCATGGTGTATAGGAGCCACTCGTCTATTTTAAAATTTCGGTGGAACCAGATCGCATGATCGATACTGGCGTAAAAGACCTTTTCCGATCGCAGTTGCTCCCTATGGGGAAGCGACGCGGTGGTGAGAATGTTATAGTCGGACACATAGGCCAATAATTGTTGCTGAAGGGGAATATCAGCTTTTACCTTTTCCGCGGTCCGCATCCAGACATG
>DATGQM010000232.1:0-6438 GCA_035304205.1 Arenibacter sp.
GGCAAAAGAAAATTTAGAATGCTCCTTTTGTGGAAGAAAAAAACCCGAGACCAATTTATTGATCGCGGGCTTGGATGCCCACATATGTGATCGTTGTATAGAGCAGGCCCATGGTATAGTCGCCGAAGAATCCAAGCAGACTAAAAATCAGGACCTGTCTTCCGAACTGACCCTGAAAAAGCCTTTGGAAATAAAGGAATTCCTAGACTCCTATATTATTGGACAGGACCGCACCAAAAAAGTAATGTCGGTCGCCGTATACAACCACTATAAGCGGTTGCTGCAGCCCAAGGGCAAGGGAGAGGAAATAGAGATCCAGAAGAGCAACATAGTCATGGTCGGGCAGACCGGTACCGGGAAAACCCTAATGGCAAAGACCATTGCCAAGATGCTGAACGTGCCCTTGGCCATCGTTGATGCCACCGTACTTACGGAGGCGGGATATGTCGGGGAAGATGTGGAGAGCATCCTTACCCGATTGTTACAGGCAGCCGATTACAACTTGGAAAAAGCCCAGCGCGGTATTGTCTTTATAGATGAGATCGATAAAATAGCCCGCAAGAGCGACAATCCTTCCATTACAAGGGACGTTTCCGGCGAGGGCGTACAACAGGGGCTCTTAAAACTCTTGGAGGGCACCATGGTGAACGTACCGCCAAAGGGAGGTAGGAAACACCCCGACCAGAAATTTATAGAGGTAAATACCGAGAATATTCTATTTATTGCCGGGGGGGCCTTCGATGGGATCGAACGTATTATCACTAAAAGACTGAATATGCAGGCCGTTGGCTATAGTGCTTCCAAGGCCGAAGATAAAGTGGACAACAGCAATATCCTTCAATACATCATCCCAAAGGATCTAAAGGATTTTGGGTTGATACCGGAGATTATAGGCAGGCTCCCAGTGCTTACCCATATGAACCCGTTGGACAAGGAGACCCTGAGGTCTATTTTGACCGAACCCAAAAATGCCATTATCAAACAATATGAGAAATTGTTCCAGATGGACGGCATCACCTTCGAGATCACCGAACAGGCCCTGGATTATATCGTAGAAAAGGCCATCGATTACAAATTGGGCGCAAGGGGGCTCCGTTCCTTATGTGAAGCCATTTTTACCGATGCCATGTTCGAATATCCAAGTACGGAGGAGACGGAATTTAAGGTCACCAGACCTTATGCCGAGGAAAAGCTGGCCTTCGAAATCGTTAAAAAACTAAAAGCAGTCTCTTAAGACTGCTTTTTTTATTTTACCTATTAAAAGAATGTGGCGTAGATCAAGCCACAAACTCCTTTTGCATTATTTTGTTCAATAGATCCCTACAGACCTTACTAATGATTTTTTCATCGGTATACAGATTGTGCCCGAAATTGGCAACCTTTTCCGAATCTACCTCCATGGCACCGATCCACTCCTGTGTTGGTCCAAATTCATCGTGCTCCCCATAGAGCAATTTAATATCATCTATAGGTTTTTTGTTTTCCAAGCGCAATCGGGTACTGGAAATAGCATATAAGGATTTCATGGGCAGGCCTCGCAGTGCGGCCTTCCACGCAATAGTGCCCCCGGTACTAAAGGCCAGATAATTGCTGGGTTCCGTTTCTTTTGTAAGTAAATGTGTTACTGCAGTATCTATTCCCCCATTAATAAATTCCTTATTTACATTCTCTGCGGAGTCTATGGCTATATTTATATTCGCCAAATGCTGACAATCATAAAACGTAATATCGTAATATTGTTGTAGATACCCCAAATAGGAAGTGATCCATAGCCCTTTTTTGGAGCCCCACATATCCGATAATATTACTAATCTGTTCGTCATAATTTTTTATTTGATTAATTAACAAAAACAAATGGGGGAACAATTAATACGGCCAAGTTGGGTATTTAACGTTTAATTTCCTCATTTATTTGTTCATCTGAAGCAATTCTTCGATATAGTCCCTTTTATTGGAAAGTCGGGGTATTTTATGTTGACCCCCCAATTTGTCCTTGGATTTTAGCCAATCATAGAATAGATTTTCCCTGGCGACGTGTATTTTAGGCAGTCTAAGCGTTATATTATTATAGCGTTTGGCCTCATAATCTGAGTTAAGGGATTTTAGGGAGTCGTCTAGGGATCGGATGAAGTGGGCAAGCTCGGTCGGGGCCTTCCTGAACTCTATGATCCATTCGTGCGCCCCTTTTTCCTTGCCTACCATAAAAATGGGCGCTACGGTATAATCCTTGATCTCGGCCCCCATCTTTTTACAGATCTGTTTTAAGGCCTCCTCCGCATTCTCTATGATCAGTTCTTCACCGAATACATTGATATGGTGCTTGGTCCGTCCCGTAACCTTGACCCTATAGGGGCGGGTAGAGGTAAAGCGCACGGTATCTCCGATCTTATAGCGCCAAAGTCCGGCATTGGTCGTTATCACAATGGCATAATTGATGCCCACTTTCACGTTCCACAAAGGAAGGGTCGTTTCTTCAGGGGTACCGTAGGTATCCATTGGAATAAATTCATAAAAGATCCCATAATCCAACATCAATAAAAGGTCATCTGCATTATTACGGTCCTGAATGGCAAAAAATCCTTCGGAAGCATTATAGATCTCATAGTAATTAAATCTTTTTCGCGGCAATAATGCGGCGTATTGATCCACATATGGATTAAAACTTACGCCCCCGTGAAAATATACCTCAAGATTCTCCCAAACCTGGAACAGGTCCTCCTTACCAGTTTGCTCAATGACATTGTTCAATAGCACCAACATCCAAGAAGGAACGCCCGCCAAACTGGTTACGTTCTCCTGAATACTTTCATTGATAATGGCCTGCAACTTTGTTTCCCATTCGCTCATAAGCGACACCTTATTACTGGGCGTGCTGCTCAATTCGGCCCAAAAGGGCATATTATCTATTAAAATGGCGGACAGGTCCCCGAAAAAAGTACCATTGTCCTGGTACAGTTCCTTACTCCCGCCCAAACGAAGGCTCTTGCCCGTAAAGAGTTGGGAGTTTTCGTTATTGTTCAGGTACAGACAGAGCAAGTCCTTTCCCGATTTATAATGGCAATCCTCCAATGCTTCGGTACTCACCGGTATAAACTTGCTCTTGGCATTGGTGGTCCCACTACTTTTGGCGAACCATTTGATGGCGGTCGGCCAAAAAATATTCTGCTCCCCCCTTCTGGTGCGCTCGATCATGGGTTCTATTTCCTCATAGGAAACAAGGGGCACCCTTTCCGCAAAAGTCTCATAACTGGAAATAGATCCGAATCCATATTTTTTGCCGATCTCCGTCTCCTCGGCTATGGACAACAATTGGTGCAAGACCTCATCTTGGACCTCCTCCGGATATTTTAAAAAAAGCTCTATCTGATGATACCTTTTTTTCAATAACCAAGAAGCGATGGAATTAAATAACGGTATTGCCATTTTTAGGTATCTTTATCCAGATTTTTAGGTCGGGCGATCGTTTAATTTATTTAGTTAAAAATAGTTCTAATTGGCCTCAAAATCAAATAGAATTTACGTTAAGGATAAAAATATGCAGTACCAGGGTGTTTTACGAAAAATGCAAACGGAAATAGGTAATCCCATTCAATATTATTTACTATTTGAGGGGGATTTTCTAAACCTGAACCAGGTTCTGGACAAAACTCTAAGTATAAGGTTGATAGGCTACCAATGTCTTAATTGCGGAAAGGACCATCCCATTTACCGACAAGGTTTTTGCAAGAACTGCTTTTTTGAAATTCCCTCGGCAGGGGACTGGATCATGCGCCCCGAACTGAGCACTGCCCATTTGGATCGGGCGGACCGGGATCTGGCCTATGAAAAACAGGTGCAGTTACAACCGCACATTGTTTATTTGGCCAATTCCAGCAACATTAAGGTAGGGGTTACCCGCAAATCGCAGATTCCTACCCGCTGGATAGACCAAGGTGCCCACGAGGCCATAGAGATCGTCGAAGTCCCCAATAGGTATCTGGCCGGGATTACCGAGGTGGCCCTTAAGGACCATATTGGCGATAAGACCAATTGGAGGAAAATGCTGACCAATGAGGTGGCGGACATGGACCTGGTGGAATTCAGGGACAGACTACGCCAATTCATCCCCGAGGAAGCGGCCAGCTATTATATAGAAAGCAATATGGAAACCCATATGGACTTCCCCGTTATCCAGTACCCCAAAAAAGTAACGAGCCTTAATTTGGACAAAACCCGCACCTATCAAGGCGTCCTAAAGGGAATTAAGGGACAATACCTTATTTTTGAGGACAATACCGTCTTTAACGTTCGTGGAAGCGAAGGCTATATTATAAGCTTGGATATTAATTGACCGAGTCTTTTTTGGGCTCTTCCTTCTTTTTTCCAAAAATTCCGCCCAAAATTTTCTTGGCCGTTTCTTTTTGGGCCTCCTTTTCGGCCTCCTTGTCCGTAGTGGCCGAGGAGTCCGCTTTTTTCGCATCCCCACCCAGTAGGCCGCCCAGAACATCCTTCACCTTGTCCTGATTTTCCTTTTTGGTGGAATCCGAGGTCTTTTGATTTTTAGCAAGGATATCCCCAATAAAATCCTTGGCCTGCTCCTTCCCCTTATTGATCAATTTCTGTTTTTCGATCTCCACCAACTGGGCCGTAACCGTTTTAATTCCCGAAGTGAGGTCCGTAGTCACGGTCGGACTCGTATAGGCTCCACCGATATTGGCGGTAATGGGTATGGTCAGGTCCTTAAGACTGCTCTCATCTATCTTTGCCATTAGCTGGGTTACCTCGGAACCTAAATATTTAGCGGGCACCTGTATGGTTGCCGTATAGTTCAAGGTTTGGTCAAAAGCATGGCTCCCGGCGACATCTATGGCAAAATCCTTATAGTTGATGGTAAACGGCTTTACCTTCACCACTCCGTTCTCAAAGGACAGGTCGGTCTTTATATCCTTGAGGTTTAATTTTTCCAGGTCCAGGAAATTTAGCTTACTATCCAGAGCGGTGAGCAAAGGAGCACTTTCGGTATCGATCTTATCGGTCATAAGCTCCGCGGATACATTTCCTGAAGTAGTGTTGAGATCAGGGGTAAAATCGTCCTGTAGATTTCCCGATATCCGAATATCCGAATTTAAGGTTCCGTGAAGGATCTTGGCAATGGGTGCCAGGGTACGGAACATTTCCAAGGCCTTGAACGTCTCATCGATCTTAAACTTTTCCATGTCCAAGGACATGGAAAAGGTAGGTGTATCCTGTTTGGTGGACACTTCCCCGTTTAAGGCCAATTTGCCATCAAAAAGTGAGGAGGTCATATTGGTGAGGGTCGCTTTTTCATCCTTAATACGCAAGGTCCCCTTAACATCACTTAATCTCAGGTCGTCATAGAGCACCGTATTGGCGGTCGCATTTATGGTACAATCCAAAAAGGCGGGAATCTTGATCTTTTCGGCAGCAGCTACCGGGGCAGCTCCGGAAGTCACTTCCTTATCCCCCGTATTTTCTTCGTCGGTTTCCGCTACCATAAAATCGTTAAGGGCAAAGGTGTTGGAACTCAAGATAAAATTGCCCTCTACTTTTTCCTCGTTGAACATAAAGCCCAAAAGGTTATTGATGGTTCCCTTGGCATTGAAATCCGTTTTTCCCGTAGTCCCCTGTAACTCGTTGAGACTTACCGTTGATGGGTTAAAAGTAACGGACGTGGTCTTTAAAGCGATCGGATTGGGAAATTCATCGGATCGGTATTCAAAATCATCCAATTGCAGGGAGCCGTTGATCTTGGTGTTTTCATACTTTTTATTTTCTATGGAGGCCATATCGAAAGCGGCATCGATATCCGCTTCCAACATTCCCTTCAAATTCAGATCGGCAGGTACGGGATAGGCCTGGGAAATATTGGCAAGGTTCATTTTACCATCTATCTCCGCCTTTACCTTGGTATTGCCCATGAGGTCGCTGATATGGGCCATCATATTAAATTTATCCCCATCGATCATAAAGGACAGTTTTCTGATATCCACATAGGTATCTTCGGCGATCCCGCTATTATTGGTTATTTCCGTATCTATAAAAACGTTGCGGACGGTCTTGGGCAGGTCGGGATACTTAAAGGAGGCATTGTCCGACTTGATATCTATTTTAAAACGGGGAATATGTTCTTCGTCTACTATTCCCTTAAATTCCCCCGCAATGGTAAAATTCCCCGTGGTAGTAACATTTTCGATATTCTTGGAATAGGTCTCCGGTATCACCGCCAAGAAATTCTTAAAATCCGAGGATGGCGTATTAAAACGAATATCCACTTCCTGATTGTCCTCGTTCAATTTTACGAATCCATCGAACACCAGGGCCAACTGATTGATTATGGCCTCGTTCTTCAAAAAGGTATATTTATTTTCATTTAGGTCCACCCCTATAAGCGCCTTTAATTGCACCGGATTCCTATCCAGGTATTCGGTACTGTCCATC
>DATGQM010000233.1:0-5954 GCA_035304205.1 Arenibacter sp.
CAAAACAGGCCGATAAAGTACCAGGTTTGATTGATCAAAGTTTTTTGAACGATGAATATAAGGATGGATATGTTAGGATTTTCGTTAACAAGATGAAACAGATTGGATTGTAGTGGGGAACGAACGACCGTGCGTCCCTACTAGAATAAGATCGGAATATTGCCTTGCTTACATTCTTCGATCATTTCTTCGGGCCAGATACTGGTCTGAATCTCACCAATATGCGCCTTTTTTAGGAAAAACATGCATAAACGGGATTGGCCTATTCCCCCTCCGATCGATAATGGCAGTTCATCGTTAAGAAGCATTTTATGCCACATTAATTCTTTTCTATCCTCTGCACCTGCAAGTGCCAATTGCTTATTTAAAGCTTCTTTATCAACACGGATTCCCATTGATGAAAGCTCCAAGGCTTTCCCAAGAACAGGATTCCAAAGTAGGATATCACCATTCAATCCTTTTTGGCCATTTTCAGCTTCGGTACTCCAGTCATCATAATCGGGAGCTCTTCCATCGTGCTTTATTCCCTCCGGGAGTAGTGCCCCGATTCCGATTATGAATACTGCACCATACTTTTTGGCAGCTTCCGTTTCTCTCTCATTGGGTAAAAGATGCGGGTACTGTTCCGCTAATTCCTGTGTATGGATGAAGGTTATTTCCTCTGGAAGAACAGGCTTTATTTGAGGGTAACGCTCATATACGATATATTCTACCCTTTTAAAAATGCTATAAATTTTCCGTACAATATATTTAAGGAAATCAATCGTCCTATCCTCATTATCGACCACTCTTTCCCAATCCCACTGATCTACGTAGATGGAATGTATATTCGAGAACACTTCGTCTGGCCGTAAGGCATTCATGTCGGTATAGACCCCATAACCCGACTCGACCCCTAATTGGGCCAAGGCCAGTCTTTTCCATTTTGCAAGGGAATGGACAATTTCAGCTTCAGCATCATCCATCGACTTTATTGGAAAGGTAACAGGTCGTTCTATACCACTAAGATCGTCATTGATTCCCGATCCTTTTTTTACGAATAAAGGTGCAGTGATTCTTCTTAATCTCAATTCGGAAGATAAACTAAGTTCAAAAAAGTCTTTAATCAATTTAATTGCTTGTTCTGTCTCTTGTAAATTTAATTGAGGATAATATCCTTCAGGGATCTGTAATCTATAACCCATTGTTAACGTTTAATTAAATGATTGGCGACTCGCTTTTTTTAAGTGTATTTAAAAAAGCAAAAATGCGATAAATAGAATGAATATCAAAACAGTTCAATATAAAACCTTTTCCCATCCAGGCGCATAGTCCCTGCTCCAATATTCCATAGCTGCATTATTATCCAGGATGTGGCCATTGTTGGGATCAATGTTCAAGGTACTACCCGAACGCAGGGCAATGTTGCCGAGTTGGACGAGCAAGGTACTTTGGTGTCCGCCCGTAATGTCCGAATTTAAAGGTGTTCCTTTCCGGATGGCATCAAATAGATTTTGGATATGCAACACATCCAAGTCCTGCGACGGGTCCGATAAATTTCCCGTTCCAATTTCGCGGTTACCGCTTACTTCCTTTATTAATTTATTGTCCAGATCATAGACCTTATAGGAGTTGCCTCCTTCAATTACCATGGAGCCGTTGTCCCCATAAAATATTACCCCGACACTAACTCCTTCGACAGAGCGACCGTTACAACTGCGTCCTTCCCAAGTCATTAGGGTGTTATTGGGGAACTCAAGATTTATGACCTGTGTGTCCGGCGTCTCCCAATCATCGTTATAACGGTACCTGCCCCCATTTGAACTTACCCTGACCGGGTAGTCCACCCCTAATCCCCACCGTGCCAGATCAACAAAGTGGGTGCCATTGTTCAATGCTTCCCCTGTACCCCAGTTCCAGAACCAATGCCAGTTATAGTGGACGATATTATCCCTAAAGGCCTCACGCGGAGCGGGGCCTTGCCACAGATCATAATCTAACCAGGAAGGTACTTCGGTAATCTTTCCCGTCCCTATGGAAGGCCTATTGTTCGCATACCAGGTTTTGGCAAAATACGGACGGCCAATAATCCCATTTTTCAGCTCCCCTATAGCGGTTATGACGTTTGGCCATGAACGGCGCTGATTTCCCATCTGTATAATGCGACCGTACTTTTGGGTCGCCGCCACTGTAAGCTCCCCTTCATGTGGATTGTGGCTGGCCGGTTTTTCCAAATAAACATGTTTCCCCGCCCTGCATGCCATTATAGCTGCCGGGGCATGCCAGTGATCCGGGGCCGCAACTATTAAAATATCCACGTCCCTATCATCCAGGGCATTCCTAAAATCCGTGGCATGTTTGGGTCTGTTGCCCTGGATCTTGGTAATCGTATCGATAAACTTTTCGGATGCCCTACTATCGACATCGCAAGAGTACAAAACTTCACAATTGGGTTGCTTGGCGAAGTTGGACCCAACGGCCCTGCCCCTACTGTTAACACCCATGCTAGCTACCATGAGACGTTCATTGGCCCCAAGTATATTGCCATAGCTTTTGGCGCTGAACCCCGGCAATATGCCTCCTATGGTGACCGCCGATGCACCTATTGCCGTTTTTTTAATGAATGACCTTCTTTTATTTTCCATGTGATATTTTTTTGATATTTGAAGCATCGATTGTCGCTTTGCGCATC
This sequence comes from Arenibacter sp., assembly GCA_035304205.1. Lineage (GTDB taxonomy): Bacteria > Bacteroidota > Bacteroidia > Flavobacteriales > Flavobacteriaceae > Arenibacter. The sequence continues at coordinate 2,672 of DATGQM010000233.1, forward strand.
ACTTCTTCCAATGCTACCCGCTTCCCGCCCTGTAGGCTACTTTCGTCCGCTGCCGCCATAAAGGCGAAGATCTCCAAAGTTTCCTCGTTGGTGACCGGCACTATCCCGGTCCTAAAATAATCAATGATCGCTACGATCAACGGGTCATACCCATCTAATATCCTTATCTTTTCTGCCACTCCCTGGCTTCCATGGACCACCCCTCCAAAAGAGGCTTTCCCTCCTTCGGGGGTAGCTGTAAAAGTTCCGATTCTACCATCGTTCCAAACCCCGGTGACCACATTGGATACGGGAGTATCAAATCTCGTTACCTCTTTGCATCCCGTTCCCATTAAGGTAAAAAGTGCTTCAACACCATGGATTCCGTAATATGCCAGATCTAAATGCCCCACCTGTTTCCCCGCAGGGCCATAGGTATGCGCCCCCAAGACCTTGCCCACCTCTTCCTTGCCTTTCCTGATAGCTATGGATTCCGGGGAAAACCGGGTACTCGAAGCCGAAAATATGGGTGTTTTGTATTTTTTTGATGCCTCAAAAAGTGCGATGGTACCGATCAAGTTGTTGGATATCGGTTTATCGATAAACATACGTTTTCCCGCTTTTAACACCGGTAATGCTTCATCATAATGTCTTCTCCCGTCAACGGATTCCAATAAAACGAAATCTACCTTCTCCAAGAGCTCCTTGATCGACCCGACTATTTCTACCCCCATTTCACCGATCTGTTCGGTAAACATGGATATTCTATCTATGCTGACCGGCATATCGGCGCTTCCCTTGGTCGGATAGGCGGCAACTACTGTAAATCCTTCAAATTCGGACCTTCCCTTATCATTGATCGCCTTAGTGAAAGCGGTTACGTGGGAAGTATCCAGTCCGATAATCCCGATTCTGCCCCCTGTAACCATTGTACGGTTGGCGTACATTGAAATATTTCCTGCCAAGCTCATTCCTAATCCCGCTAATGCGGTCGATTTTATAAAATTGCGTCGCTTATTCCCCATTGATCTATAATTATTGTGGTTTTTAGGTAGCCGAACCCCTAAATTAGAAAAATGTTTTGAACGAACAAGGGAAAATACAAATTATGTGTAGGTACACATAAAAATATTAATGCGACCGGACTTGCGAAAAAATGAACGAAATTATGAAGATTTATTACCCGGACGATTATAATATTTATACATTTGTGTGCGCACACAAAGGAATATTGCGCTGCTCAATTTTTATTAGCAGTGAATAAGGTAAAAAAAACAACTATTCAAGACCTTGCCGATTACGCAAATGTTTCCATTGGAACCGTAGACCGGGTAATACATAAGAGGGGAAAGGTTTCGTCCACGAAACAGCGAAAAGTTGAGGAGGCGATCAAAAACCTCAATTTCAATCCCAATCTCCTGGCAAGGACATTGGCTTTGGGACAACAGTTCGTTATTTGCAGTCTTTTCCCTCGGGCGACCCATCCAAATAGCTATTGGAACCTGCCCAAGCGGGGCGTAGAGGAAGCGGTTGTCGGATATCGAGATTATGGCATCGTGTGCCATCCTATGGAATATAACCTTTTTGACGAATCTAGTTTTATAGAACGTGCCGATGCGATCATCGATATAAATCCCGATGGCGTGGTTTTGGCTCCCCTATTTGAAAAGGAAACTCTTTTACTCATTAAAAAGCTAGACGACAAAAATATCCCTTACATCTTTATTGATGGGATAATCCCGAACCAGAACAACCTTTCCTATATAGGGCCCGACCTTAAGGGAAGTGGCCATGTGGCCGGCAAGCTCATGAGCTCGATCTTAAATCCTTTCGACGACATCCTGATATTAAATTTTGTAAAGGGCCTTGAAAATAGCCATATCAATATGATCGAGAAAGGCTTCCGCGAATTTTTCAATTCTTCAAAAGACATTGGGAACGGAAGGATACATACCGTTACGGTACCCTCCATAGAGGAAGCGGATATAACCCGGGAACTAACAAAATACTATATTAAAAATCCGGGTACCAAGGGGGTGTTCGTTACCAATTCCAGGGCCCATATCATTGCAAAATATCATGCCGTGCACGAACTTTCCATTAAGCTCATAGGTTTTGATATGGTTCAGGCCAATATTCCTGAAATGAAGAACGGAAATATTGATTTTCTGATTTCCCAAAGACCGATTTCCCAAGGTGCAATGGCCGTTAAGACGCTTTTTGATTTTTTTGTCCAAAAGAAATCCCCTGCAAAAATACAGCATGTACCCCTTGATATTATTATCAAGGAAAATATAGACTATTATATTAAGTTCCAAGACCCCGTTGCCGTTGGGAACAGACCGGGCTTGCCCCCAAACGCCTATGAAGGTAGATTTTAAAAATGAAATTAAAATATATAAATAATGAAGATCGATCTGATCATTGGGAACATCCCGATATCCATTCATGAAAACCCCGTGGACATGGGAAATGCCGCGGCCGATTTTGTACATCTCAAATTACAGGAGGTTTTTGCTTTAAAAGGAAGTGCAAATCTTATTTTAGCGACCGGGTCTTCCCAATTTACCTTTTTAAAGGCCTTGAAACAAAAGGAGGTCGATTGGCAAAAAATAACGGTCTTTCACTTGGATGAGTATAGGGGCATTTCGAATACGCATCCCGCCAGTTTTCGGAGATATCTAAGAGAAAGGATCTTGGATGAGGTCGTTCCAAAAAAAATATACTTCCTCAATGGGGACGCCGAAGATGTGGAACAAGAGATACTGAAATATACTGAAGAGCTAAAAAAACATCCCATAGACATCGCGTGTATCGGGATTGGCGAGAACGGCCATATTGCCTTTAACGACCCTCCAGTGGCCGATTTTAACGATCCGGAATGGGTGAAGCTGGTAACCTTGGACGAGGCATGCAAAAACCAGCAAATTGGTGAAGGCTGGTTCCCTACCCTGGAAGAAGTTCCCAAACAGGCCCTAACATTGACCATCCCGGCCATACTGAACAGTAGAACGATCAGTTGTGTGGTTCCTGATCAGCGTAAGGCCCAAGCAGTGCACAACACACTTTATCATCGGATAAGTACGGAATGTCCCGCTACCATATTAAGAAGGCACCCGGATACCAGATTGTACCTCGACAAAGGTTCCGCGTCCAAACTATAAAAAATCACACAAATTATGGCTAGAACAAAAATCGGATTTGGCATTATTGGAACTGGGGCCATTGCGTTACACCATGCCAAGAGCATACGGGAACTAACGGATTGTAAACTAGTTGCGGTCTGTAGCTCTACGTCCGAAAG
>DATGQM010000234.1:0-2286 GCA_035304205.1 Arenibacter sp.
TAAAATGAAATACGATTATTTGATTGTGGGAGCCGGACTTTTTGGTGCTGTTTTTGCCCATGAGGCTAAAAAAAAGGGAAAAAAATGTTTGGTGATCGATAAGAGGGCACATCTTGGGGGCAATGTGTATTGTGAAAAAGTAGAAGGTATAAATGTACACAAGTATGGTGCCCATATCTTTCATACCAATGACAGGGCAATATGGGATTATGTAAATAGTTTTGTGGAATTTAACAGATATACCAATTCGCCCATAGCAAATTATAGGAACGAGCTTTATAATCTGCCATTTAATATGAATACCTTTTACCAGTTATGGAAGGTAAGGACACCGGAGGAGGCCAAAGCGATAATCGCCCGCCAAGTTGGGGAAGTAGGAACGGAAAATCCTAGAAATCTTGAGGAGCAGGCCCTGTCCTTGGTCGGGAGGGATATTTATGCGAAGTTGATCAAAGGGTATACGGAAAAGCAATGGGGGAGAAAAGCGACCGAGCTGCCGGCATTCATAATTAAAAGACTGCCCTTGCGATTTACCTTTGACAATAATTATTTTAATGATAGGTACCAAGGAATTCCCATCGGTGGATATAATAAATTGGTAGATGGATTGCTAGAGGGTATCGAAACCCGTTTGAAGGTCGATTTCTTTATGGATAGGTCCCAATTGATGTCGATAGCCGATCGGGTCGTATTTACGGGGAAAATCGATGAATTTTATGATTATTGCCATGGCAAGCTGGAATATAGGAGCCTGGATTTTAAACATGAAATTTTGGATATGGAGAATTATCAAGGTAATGCGGTGGTAAATTATACCGATTCGGAAACTCCGTACACCCGCATCTTGGAGCATAAACATTTTGAATTTGGGACCCAGAAAAAAACGGTCATAACCAAAGAATATCCTACGGAGTGGTTTGGGAATAAAGAGCCTTACTATCCGATCAATGACCATAGGAACAACGAAATGTATTCTAAATACAAGGCCATGTCCGAGCAGGACGATATTATTTTTGGAGGCAGGCTGGCAGAGTATAAATATTATGACATGCACCAGGTCATAGCTTCCGCATTGACCAAGAGCAAGAAAATATTCAGCTGATTTCGCCTTATTTTCCCAATAAAAATGCTTTTAGATCCCCGTATTTTGAAATAGGGATGGATTTTTTCTTTTTGTCCATCAATTTTGCAATTTGCTCGGGCAGGTGTATATCCTTACGGATGGTATCTTCCAATACGTCCAAAAACTTGACGGGATGCGCCGTTTCCAGAAAGATTCCATAGGTATCGGGATGGTCGGCCAAGTACTTTTTTAGGCCCAGATATCCTATGGCCCCATGGGGATCGGCCATGTAATTATGGTCGTTGTAAAGTTTTAGCATGGCTTCCCTGGTCTCTAGGTCCGTGAACGAATAGGAACTCAGGTTTTTGGACAGATCTTCAAGATTATCCCCGTATAAATGTCTGATCCTTACAAAATTGCTGGGATCGCCCACATCCATAGCATTGGATATGGTGGCTACGGAAGTTTTTGGGGTATAGATCCCGGTTTCCATAAAATGGGGCACAATATCGTTTGCATTGGTAGCGGCTATAAAATGTTTACAGGGCATTCCCAGGCGTTGTGCCATGATTCCCGCACAAATATTGCCAAAATTGCCGCTGGGAACCGAAAATACGATTTCCTTGCCCAAGGCCTTGGTCTGCTTATAAGCGAATAGGAAATAAAATAATTGTGGGAGCCACCTGGCCACGTTGATACTATTGGCGGAGGTCAATTCCATTTTTTGGGTCAGGTCCCCGTCCAAAAAGGCCGTCTTTACCATATGCTGACAATCGTCGAAGGTGCCCTTTACTTCCAGGGCCGTAATGTTCTTTCCCAGAGTGGTCAATTGTTTTTCCTGTATATCGCTGACTTTTCCGCTAGGATAAAGGATGACCACCTTTACGCCATCCACTCCCAAAAAACCATTGGCAACGGCACCTCCCGTATCTCCGGAGGTAGCGACCAGTACGGTGATCTCATTGTTTTTCTCATGGGAAAACTCGCCCAGGCACCTTGCCATAAATCGTGCCCCTACGTCCTTGAACGCCATGGTGGGGCCATGGAAAAGCTCTAAAGTGGCTATATTCTCTTCAATTGGCACTACCGGAAAATCGAAATCCAAGACCTCTTCCAGAATCTTTCTTAATACGTTTTCGGAAATATCGGCTTCTACAAATTGTTGAATGGCCGTGAAGGCGATTTCATGATCGGAGCGATTTTCTATATTTTCGAAAAAGGAA
>DATGQM010000235.1:0-2529 GCA_035304205.1 Arenibacter sp.
TTCCGGGCCATTTCTAAATTGCCCGCAACACTTTTATTTATAAATTATGCTATCCAACATTATACAATTCAGTATAAAGAACAAGCTGTTCGTTCTTTTACTGACCTCATTTATTATAGGGTATGGACTATATTCCCTTACCCAAATCCCCATAGATGCCGTCCCGGATATAACCAATAACCAGGTACAGGTGATCACTACCTCCAAAAATTTGTCCACTCAGGACATGGAGCAGTTCATTACCTATCCTATAGAACTGGAAATGGCCAATTTGCCAGGCGTGGTCGAGATCCGTTCGATCTCAAAATTCGGACTTTCGGTGGTCACTATCGTTTTTGAGGATAAAATGGGCACTTACCTGCCCCGGCAATTGATCGCGGAAAAACTAATTTCCGCTTCCGAGAAAATACCAGAGGGATTTGGTACGCCAGAAATGGGTCCGATCACCACCGGCCTGGGAGAAGTTTATCAATACATCCTGGACACCAAACCCGGCTATAAGGACAAATACTCCCCCATGGAACTGCGCACCATTCAGGACTGGGTCGTTAAAAGACAGCTTTCGGGCATTCCGGGGGTCGTAGAAGTAAATACTTGGGGAGGGTTTTTAAAACAGTATGAAGTGGCCATCAATACCAAAAAACTGATGGCGATGAATGTTACTATTGCCGATATCTTTAACGCCTTGGAAAAAAACAACAGTATTTCGGGCGGGGGTTATATCGAAAAGTCCGACCAGGCCTATTTTATCCGCGGCGAAGGACTGGCTACGTCCTTGGAGGATATTGAAAACATAGTGATAAAAAATGTGGACAATATCCCTATCTATATAAAGGATATCGCTAAAGTCGGGTTTGGAAAGGCCACCCGCTTCGGGGCTATTACCGGGAATGGCGAAGGTGAAAAGGTATTGGGGCAAATAATGATGCTGAAAGGTGCCGATGCCAAAAAGGTTATCGATGCCGTACACGAGCGAATTGCGGAGATTTCCGAATCCTTACCGGAAGGTGTATATATAAATGGATTTTTGGAACGGAGCGAACTGATCGGAAAAACTACCTATACCATTGCAGAAAACCTGATCCTGGGATGTTTGATCGTTATTTTCGTGGTGGTACTGCTGCTCGGAAACCTTCGTTCCGGACTTGTTGTTGCCTCCGTAATTCCCTTATGCCTCCTGTTTGCCCTTTCCATGATGCATATTTTTAAGGTAGATGCCAACCTTATGAGCTTGGGGGCCATAGACTTTGGGATTATCATAGACGGGGCCGTAATCATCGTAGAATTTATCGCCTTCCAGATCACGGCCAAACGCACAGAGCTACAGGCCGTTCACAAAGCGGGAAAACAAGTATTAAAGGACGAGATCACCTTTAAGGGAGCCTCTAAAATGATGAATTCGGCCATTTTTGGGCAACTGATCATCCTCATTGTATTCATTCCCATCCTATCGTTGAGCGGTGTGGAAGGCAAAATGTTCAAGCCCATGGCGCTTACTTTTAGCTTTGCCCTGATCGGTGCCATGCTTCTTTGCTTTACCTATGTGCCGGTAGCGGCTTCCCTATGGATCAAGCCCTCCACAAGCTCCCCAAAAAATATTTCGGTAAGGCTAATGTCCTTTTTAACCCGAAAATACGATCCGATAATCCGATGGTCCCTAAAACGTAAGAAAGCGGTCTTATCCATAGCCGCCCTACTCCTGGCCGTATCCATATACCTGTTCAGCATCATGGGAGGGGAATTCGTACCTACTTTGGACGAAGGGGACTTTGTTATTCAACCGGTATTAAAAACCGGGACTTCCCTAAGCAAAACCGTCGAAATTACGACCCGGATAGAAAAGATACTCTTGGATAATTTTCCGGAGGTTAAACAGATAATTACCCGGATCGGGGCGGCGGAAGTACCCACCGATCCCATGTCCATGGAAGAAAGCGATGTGATCATCACCTTAAAACCGAGAAAGGAATGGGTCTCCGCCAAGAGCAAGGACGAGCTGGCCGACAAATTCAAAGAAGCCCTATCGGTAATTCCCGGTATGGAGGTGGAATTTACCCAGCCCATAGAAATGCGGTTCAATGAATTGATCACAGGGGTCCGGGCAGATATTGCCATTAAAATTTTCGGGGAAGATCTGGAAATTTTGAACAACAAGGGAAATGAAATAAAAAACCTTATTCAAGATGTTGAGGGTGCCGCCGATATCACCATGGAAAAGGTCACTGGACTCCCACAGATGAACGTAAAATTCGACCGGTCCAAAATTGCCAGATATGGTCTCAATATTGAGAATCTGAACAACATTATATCCATGGGCTTCTCAGGAACCAACCTGGGAAGTATTTTTGAAGGGGAAAAGCGGTTCGACCTAACCTTGAGGTTGGCCGAGGATCATAGGAAGGATATCACCCATCTCCAGGACCTTTATGTGGATACCCCTACCGGTCAAAAGATACCCCTGAGCGAACTTGCCCATATTTCCTATACGACCGGGGCGGCCAAAATTTCAAGGGACGATACCAAACGTCG
>DATGQM010000236.1:0-4794 GCA_035304205.1 Arenibacter sp.
AAAACAATGTATTTAAGGGAAATAAAAAACATATACCATTTAGAATTGGATCCCCTTTTTCCAAAGGAAGAGGTGGACAGTTTTTTTTATAGGGCCATTGAGCATTATTTGGGCCTGGAACGCTTTGTCCTGGCCCTAGAGCCCGATCTTGTGATTTCCAGGGAAGAGGAGGAGCCGTTGTTCCATGCCCTGAACGAACTGAAACAGGAACGTCCCATTCAATATGTTTTTGGCAAGGCCCATTTTTGTGAAATGGATTTTAAGGTAGATGAAAATGTGTTGATCCCCCGCCCGGAAACCGAGGAACTGGTGTATTGGATACTGGACCTAGTGCACAATCCCGATCTGATCGGATCCAGTGGGGAAAAGGAGTTCCGAATTTTGGATATAGGGACGGGGAGCGGTTGTATTGCCATTTCCTTGGCCAAGAACCTCCCTTTTGCCCAGGTAACGGGAATCGATATTTCCAAGGCGGCCTTAAAGCTTGCAGGGGAAAACGCCCGCAATAATGGGGTGGAGGTCTTGTTTGTGGAAGCGGATGCGCTTTCCCTGAAAGGGTGTGGCGGGCAATATGATATAATTGTATCCAATCCCCCCTATGTTCGGGAAATGGAGAAGGGATCCATGGGCAATAACGTACTGAATTACGAACCTGGAACAGCTTTGTTCGTAACGGACGAAGATCCGTTGTTGTTTTATAAGAGCATTGTAGGCTTTGCCACGACGCATCTGAAAAAAAGGGGAATGCTATTTTTCGAGATCAATCAGTATCTGGGAAAAGAGACCGAACAGCTATTGGAAAGGAGTTTATTTTCCGGGGTCGAACTTAAAAAGGATATGTTCGGGAACGATAGGATGTTAAAAGGGATTTTATCAAAATAGAATAAAATGAATTATCAATAGATGGAAATCGAAGAGAAAATAGAAACGCTCCGCAAACAGCTCCATGAGCATAATTATAATTATTACGTGTTGGACAATGCCACAGTAACGGACTTTGAATTTGATATGAAATTGAAGGAGTTGCAGGCCTTGGAAGAAAAATATCCCCAATATTACGATTCAAATTCCCCTACTTTAAGGGTGGGGGGAGCCATCACCAAGAATTTTGAAACGGTGGCCCATGAATACCGCATGTATTCCCTGGACAATTCGTATTCCAAGGAAGATCTGGAAGATTGGGAAAAACGGATCCAAAGGATATTGGGCGATACGGAGGTGGAATTTACCTGTGAACTTAAATATGACGGTGCCTCCATTAGTTTAACCTATGAGAAGGGCAGGTTGGTAAGGGGGCTGACCCGGGGCGATGGTTTTCAGGGGGACGATGTCACCCACAATATCAAGACCATTAGGTCCGTCCCCTTGCGATTACAGGGGGATTATCCCCATAGATTTGATATTCGCGGAGAAATCGTGTTGCCCTTCGAGGGCTTTATAAAAATGAACCAAGATCGGGTAGAGAACGGAGAAGAACCCTATATGAACCCCCGGAACACGGCCGCGGGCAGTTTAAAATTGCAGGACAGTGCCCTAGTGGCCGAAAGGCCATTGGACTGCCTGTTGTATGGCATAGTAGGTGCGGACCTGCGGTTCGACTCCCAATTCCAGATGTTGGGAAAAGCCCGGGAATGGGGCTTTAAGGTGCCTCCAGTTGCCAAATTATGTAAAAATACCGAAGAGGTGCTGCAATTTGTGGAATATTGGAATGTACACAGGCACCAACTGCCGTATGAAACGGATGGGGTAGTGGTGAAGGTAAATAGTATTCAGTATCAGGAAGAATTGGGATATACTTCCAAGTCCCCCCGATGGGCAATGGCCTACAAATTTAAGGCGGAACAGGTCTCTACATTATTGAACGGAATTACGTACCAGGTAGGACGAACGGGTGCCATTACCCCCGTGGCCAACCTAGACCCGGTATTGTTGGCCGGGACCACGGTAAAAAGAGCCTCCCTACATAACGCCGATCAGATAGAAAAGTTGGATATCCGGGAAGGGGATACCGTTTTTGTGGAAAAAGGAGGGGAGATCATCCCCAAGATCATCGGGGTCGATCTTTTTAAAAGGCCCATAACCTCCCAGCCTACCGTATATATTGACCATTGTCCGGAATGTGGTACCGCCCTGCAGCGTACGGAAGGGGATGCCAAACATTATTGTCCCAATGAATACGGATGTCCGCCACAGATAACCGGTCGCATACAGCATTATATTTCAAGAAAGGCCATGGATATTGAGGGTTTGGGCGGGGAAACGGTAGAATTGCTTTATAAAGAGCGACTTATAAAGGACTATGCCGATCTGTATGCGCTTACCAAGGAGCAGATCCTTCCCTTGGAGCGGATGGCCGATAAATCGGCCGAAAATTTGATCAATGGGGTTCTAGAATCGGTCAAGGTTCCGTTCGAACGGGTACTATTTGCCCTGGGAATACGGTTTGTAGGGGAAACAGTGGCCAAAAAACTGGCGAAAGCGTATAAAAATATAGAGGCCTTGCAAAGGGCTACAGTGGAAGAGCTGATGCAAGTGGATGAGATCGGGCAACGTATAGCGGAAAGTGTAGTAGCATTTTTCAATAACGGCATCAATCTGGAAATTATTTCCCGATTAAAACAATATGGCGTACAATTTGAAATCTCTGCCGATCAACTACAAAATAGGACCGACCTGTTTAGCGGACGGACCTTTGTAGTTTCCGGTGTTTTCGAAAATGTAAGTAGGGACGGACTTAAAAAATTGATTGAGGACAATGGGGGCAAGGTGGGTTCCGGTATTACATCAAAAACTTCCTATCTTGTGGCGGGGGATAAGATGGGTCCCAGTAAACGGACCAAGGCGGAAAGCTTGGGCGTACCCATCATTTCGGAGAACGATTTTATGAATATGCTATAACTCATTTTTAAAGAATAGGAACTAGTTTAATTTAGTGTTGATAATTTGAATTTTTGATCAAAAATTATGATGTTTATAATCTTTGTCACCATAAAAATTCGATTACACCCTTTAGGGTCGGGGAAATAATCGAATTTTCAGCCTTTTCGTTGTTCCCCTATCCCTAAAGGGAGCCGAAAAGGCCGGAAATAAGCTAGAGTCATATAAAAAACCAACAAATAAAAACAGATGAAAATTTACAGAACCAAAAAAGGCATTTTAATAGAAAGGGAAAATAGTTTTTACCTACTGGAAAAGGATTGGGATTCCTTCATTGCCAACGATAACATTTATACGGATACCCTAGACTTGGTCAAGGGCCTACATCCCATAGAAAATGCCGAAGCTATTTTGAAGGACAGTTTGTTGCCACCGGTAGGCAAACAGGAGATCTGGGCCTCGGGGGTAACGTATTATAGCAGTCGGGAAGCCCGGATGGAAGAATCCAAGGATGCCGGGGGCGGGGATTTTTATGATAGGGTCTATCATGCGGATAGACCGGAACTATTTTTTAAAAGCGCACCCTACCGGGCAGTGGGGCATTTAGGGGATGTGCGGATCAGAAAGGATTCCAAATGGAACGTACCGGAACCGGAACTTACCTTGGTGATTGCCCCCAGTTCAAAGATCATAGGATATACCATCGGGAACGATATGAGTTCCAGGGACATTGAAGGGGAAAACCCCCTATACCTTCCCCAGGCCAAAAGTTATGACGGTGCCGCAGCCGTAGGCCCTTGTGTATGGATTCCCAAAGATCCCATTTCCATGGATGCCGATATCCGGATTCAAATTGTCCGCAAGGGCAAAACAGTCTTTGAAGGGGAAACCAAAGTAGGGCAAATAAAGCGAAAGTTGACCGATCTGGTACAATATCTATATCGGGAAATGTCTTTTCCCCACGGCAGCCTGTTGATGACCGGGACAGGAATTATACCCCCGGATTCGTTTAGCCTGGACCACGGAGATACGATTCATATAACCATTGATGGGATCGGGACGCTTAGCAATGTGGTAGCTTAATTTGTCAATTTGAAGATTTGTTGATTTGAAGATTTGAAAATGGGATCAATGTAGCCATCGACCTATGTGTCGATTTGATGATTTGACAATTTGATGATTTGGCAATGGGATTAATGTAGCCATCGACCTATGTGTCGATTTTGAAGATAGCCAACTTTATAACATTATAACTTTATAACATTCGAACTTTATAACTAGGAATTAGTAATCGGAATACTCAGTTGGATATAGAAATCGGGTATCGTTTTTGGATACATTGTTTTGGTACCCGGGATCCGTTTTAAGTTTATGCCATACCGGGGAATCGGCAAAGGACTTCCAGTGCATATCCCTACTCTCCCGATCTTCAAAGGTGGTCATATACATTAGGTTGGGCATCTGGGCACCGGACAGAACTTCCGCATAAAAAACAGCATTAAACCCTAGTTCCTCGAATAGGACCACTTCCCCGCCTTCATTGAACATGGCTACTTTATTCCTGTATTTGGCCTCGGTGGCAGACTCGTAGCTCCGTAGTTCATAAACACGGTTTTTTCGTGGCCCGGTCAGGGATGAGGGGCGGATTTTTGGCATATCCACAAAGGCTTTTAGCAAAATGGATTGTACCTGATCGTAGGGAGGGGAATCATAGGGGGCATCTAAAAAATCCTTCCCGGATGTGATATGGATTTTGTCTTGTTGTAGTTTGTCTTCAAGTGTTTCCAATTGGGAAATACTTGTTAGGGGAATCAAGACTCGTATACTTCTCGGATTTAGCGAGTCTATGGATCTTGGCTTGAATACGCCTATATTGGAAATACCTTGTCTTTTTAGGGCAGGTAAATAGGATTTGCT
>DATGQM010000237.1:0-7154 GCA_035304205.1 Arenibacter sp.
CAAAAATTAAGGTCAAATAAGAAAAACCTCGTTCAGCACATGAACGTTCCTGGCCAATAATGGTGGCCGATACTTTTCAAACGGGGAAGAAAGCTGTCCAACAGGCTCCAAAAAATGCACCTGAATAGGGTCCGGAGCCACAAAAAGGAAGGGAAGCACTACGACCTGATCCCGATCGGGAAACGTTAGGCCGTCCAGCCCCTGAATGGAAATAACCTCATCATTACAACAGGAATCGCGATCAAGGGTGGCCCGAGCTGGGTTATCGTCGGGAACAGGTTGCATCCCACAACTTTCCGCCTCATGAAAAAAAGCGATGTCTATGAGGGAACCCAAACAATAATGCTTCTCTATCGTCCAAGAAACGGTCGAGGCCAGCACCAAAGCCGCCATAAAAAGCGCTACTATTTTCCGAAGGGACTGCTTCATGCTACAAAAATAATAAAAAAGTGCGTTCTATCTTATCACCCAAACGGATAACTGAATTTTAACTATAATATTGCCCGAAATTAAGGCGGGATATTTTACCGAACGTGGAAATAAGGTTATTTTTGACCAAAAGCCTTATGTTTTCCCAATTAAGATCAAAAATTTCGGGTATCGTCCGGGATCCCGGAAAAGATACCGATGAAAAATTGCAGTCGATATGCGAACTGCTAAAGGAAAACGTTCCCCATTATGATTGGGTAGGCTTTTACTTTCGGAACGGCGATAAGGAGGAGCTTAAACTAGGACCTTATGCCGGTGCCCCTACGGACCATACCATTATTCCTTTTGGAAAGGGAATCTGTGGCCAAGTGGCCGTTTCCAACCAAAACTTCGTAGTACCCGATGTGAGCGCACAGGACAACTATATTGCCTGTAGCCTTTCCGTTAGGGCCGAAATCGTCGTTCCCTTGTTCGTGGACGGCAAGAATATCGGACAAATAGATATCGACTCCAATACCCCCGATCCCTTTTCGGGGGAGGACGAACGCTTTCTTGAATTTATCAACCGGGAGGTAGCACTCCTTTTTTAAAAGTTTAGGCCGATTGTTTATAATCCTAACGTTTATTAAGTACAAAAAAATTACTTTTGTGTCCTTATAATTTATAACAACAAGCACTTTAAAAATGAGCACTTTAAAAAAAGCCACATCGGCCTTAATATCCGTATTCCATAAAGATGGATTGGAACCATTGGTAAGAAAGTTTAACGAATTGGGGATCACCATTTATTCTACCGGCGGTACGGAAGAATTTATTAAGGAATTGGGCTTGGATGTAATCCCCGTTGAAGATGTTACAAGCTATCCTTCTATTTTGGGGGGAAGGGTGAAGACCTTGCACCCTAAAGTGTTCGGGGGGATCTTGAACCGTCAGGACCACCCGAGTGACCAGTCCCAACTTAAGGAATATGGGATTCCACAATTGGACATCGTCATAGTAGACCTTTACCCTTTTGAAAAAACGGTGGCCAGCGGTGCCCCGGAACAGGATATTATAGAAAAGATAGATATAGGCGGCATTTCCTTGATACGTGCGGCCGCCAAAAATTACCAGGATACCCTTTGTGTCTCCTCCATGACCGATTATGAAGAAGTCTTGGAGATAATTACCAAAGGCAATGGAAGTACCAGCCTTGACGACAGGAAGCGTTTTGCCACGAAATCGTTCAATATATCCTCCCATTACGATTCGGCGATTTTCAATTACTTCAACAAGGACCGGGAAGAGGCTTCCCTCAAAATCAGTGAAGCCAACGGACAAGTATTGCGCTATGGGGAGAACCCCCACCAAAAGGGTTTTTTCTATGGCGATTTTGATGCCATGTTCCACAAATTACACGGCAAGGAGCTTTCGTACAATAATCTATTGGACGTAGACGCCGCCGTTAACCTAATGGAGGAATTTAAAGGGGACCAACCTACGTTCGCCATTTTAAAGCACAACAATGCCTGTGGCCTCGCCACCCGGTCCACCATACACCAAGCCTATGTTGATGCGTTGGCAGGTGATCCGGTTTCTGCCTTTGGGGGAATATTGATCAGTAATGTGGAGATAGACAAGCCTACCGCTGAGGAAATACACCAACTTTTCTGCGAGGTGGTCATTGCTCCCAGCTATACGCCAGTGGCCTTGGATATCCTTAAGGGAAAAAAGAACAGGATCATCTTGGTCCAAAAGGAGACCGCCTTGCCAACGACCCTGGTCAGGACCTGCCTTAACGGTATTTTGGTACAGGATAAGGATAATAGAACGGACAGCACAGCGGACCTCGTCAACGCCACCCATAAAAACCCGGGTCAGGCCGAACTGGAAGATTTGCTTTTTGCCTCCAAACTGTGCAAGCACACCAAGAGCAACACCATCGTTTTGGCCAAGAACAAACAATTATATGCAAGCGGTACGGGGCAGACCTCCCGTGTAGATGCCCTAAACCAAGCTATCCACAAGGCCAAATCGTTCAATTTCAACCTAAAGGGGGCCGTTATGGCCAGCGATGCATTTTTTCCTTTTCCGGATTGTGTAGAAATTGCGCATAAAAGTGGGATTGCCAGCGTTATACAACCCGGGGGATCCATCAATGACCAACTTAGTATTGATTATTGTAATGAAAATGGAATTTCCATGGTAATGACGGGCACACGTCATTTTAAGCATTAATTTGATTACTTTTGTCGATAAAACTGACTTTTAAACCGAAACCAAATAACTAAGAATGGGATTTTTTGATTTCTTAACCGAGGAAATAGCAATAGATTTAGGGACGGCGAACACCCTCATCATACACAATGACAAAGTAGTAGTAGACAGTCCGTCTATCGTAGCACGGGACCGAATTAGCGGTAAAATCATCGCCGTGGGAAAGGAGGCCAGCATGATGCAGGGCAAGACCCACGAAAACATTAAGACCATTAGGCCTTTGAAAGATGGGGTCATAGCGGATTTTGATGCCTCCGAAAAGATGATCAATATGTTCATAAAGAACATCCCGGCCCTTAAGAAAAAATGGTTCCCCCCCGCATTGCGTATGGTCATCTGTATTCCTTCGGGGATTACGGAGGTGGAAATGCGGGCGGTAAAGGAATCGGCGGAAAGGGTAAACGGCAAGGAAGTCTATTTGATCCACGAACCCATGGCCGCGGCTATCGGTATTGGATTGGATATTATGCAGCCCAAGGGAAATATGATCGTGGACATAGGAGGGGGTACTACCGAAATCGCTGTCATTGCCCTTGGTGGTATCGTATGCGACAAATCGGTAAAGATCGCGGGCGATGTGTTCACTAACGATATTATATATTATATGCGTACCCAGCACAATCTCTACGTAGGGGAAAGCACTGCCGAAAACATTAAGATAACCATTGGTTCCGCGACCGAGGACCTGCAATCGCCCCCCGATGAAATGTCGGTTCAGGGCAGGGACCTACTCACCGGGAAGCCAAAACAGGTGTCCATTTCCTACCGTGAAATAGCGAAGGCCCTGGACAAATCTATTTTAAGGGTAGAGGATGCCGTCATGGAAACCCTATCACAGACCCCGCCGGAACTGGCCGCGGATATTTATAATACCGGTATTTATCTTGCCGGGGGCGGTTCTATGCTCAGGGGACTGGACAGACGTCTGTCCCAAAAGACCGATTTGCCCGTATATATTGCCGAAGATCCGTTAAGGGCCGTTGTTAGGGGTACCGGAATCGCATTAAAGAACTTGGATCGATACAAGAGTATCCTTATCAAATAAGCATCTTAACATAAGACATAACATAAATCGATATCGAACCTTTACCGGCCCATAACAAATGAAGGTCCTATAAACTAATTCAAGTGCATGCAGCAGATTATCAATTTTATATTAAGATATAAAAACTTCTTGCTTTATGCCTTTTTATTGGGCATTTCATTAATTTTCACCATCCGATCACAATCTTATCACCGTTCAAAATTCTTCAATTCGGCCAACTGGCTGACCGGGAACATTTATAGCACAACAAACGATATCACTACCTATTTCGGCCTCGGGGAGGAGAACAGAAAGTTGGTGGAAGAAAACAAGCGGTTACGCATCCTATTGTTCAATCGGGAAAAAGAGCCCCTTCCGCCCTTGGATACCACAAATATCACCTACAAGGTCTTCCCGGGCCACGTGATCAAGAACAGCTACTCCCTCCCCCGTAACTACATCACAATAGATAAGGGAAGTGCAAACGGACTGAAAACGGATATGGGGGTCATTACGGCGCAGGGTGTTCTGGGGATAGTGGAAAACACCTCCAAAAATTTTGCGACGGTGCAAAGCATCCTAAATACAAACTCCAGGATAAACGCCAAATTAAAAAATACCAATAATTATGGTTCCCTGGTATGGGACGCAAAGGACTATCAAACGGTACAACTGAGGGATATCGAAAGAATGGTGACCCTAAGAATTGGCGATACCGTAGTTACGGGGGCAAGTTCCAGTATCTTTCCGGAGAATATTCCCATAGGTGTGATCAAGAATTTCGACCTTAGCAATTCCCAGAGCTCGTACAACATCGATATAAAATTGTTCAGTGATATGACGACCGTTAAAAATGTCTATATCATAGCGAATACCCAGCGTAAAGAGATAATAGAATTAGAATCCAGGACCAGTAATGATCAGCAATAGCTACTTTATCAATATCCTTAGATTTGTGCTATTAATTTTAGTACAGGTACTGATCTTTAACAATCTCAATTTTTTTGGATATATAAACCCAATGGTCTATATCCTGTTCCTATATTGGTATCCCATTAGGGAAAAGCGCGCCCTGTTTATTTTATTGAGTTTTCTTTTGGGCCTAATGGTTGACTGGTTTTCCGACACCATGGCCATTCATGCCGCCGCAACGGTCACTATCGCCTATTTACGGCCTATGATCATGCGTTTCTGTTTTGGGGTAAATTATGAATTCCAAAATTTTAAGTTAACGAATACCACTAAGGCACAACAAATTACATTTTTAGCGTTATTAATAATAGTACATCATTTGATTTTCTTTACCCTGGAAATTTTCAGTTTCGAAAATACCCTCTTAATTTTGAAAAAAGTTTTTTCGATCGGCATGGCCACCATAATAATATGCCTGTTATTGAGTTCGCTTTTTAGTGTTAGCAAAGAATGAGAAAGATCCTATTGTCCTCGATCATATTGTTAGTTGGGTTAACTTTTATCGGCAGATTGTCCTATCTGCAAATATTTAGTTTCTCCCCTAACCAGATATTGGAGGATCCCGCCATAAAAGCGATGTACGATTACCCGGAAAGAGGGTACATCTATGATAGGAACGGAGAATTGATGGTAGCCAACCAACCAGCCTATGACGTAATGGTAATACCCCGGGAAGTTAAGCCATTGGACACCTTGGAATTCTGCTCCCTTCTAGGTATCGATAAAGATCGGTTCATCGATCAATTAAATAAGGCCAGGGTCTATTCGCCCAGGCTCCCATCTGTTCTGGTGCCACAGCTCTCCAAGGAAGATTACGGCAGGCTTCAGGAAAAAATGAGAAGGTTTGAGGGGTTTTATATCCAAAAAAGATCGTTACGCTATTACGATACCGATAGCGGTGCAAATGTACTGGGATATATCAGCGAGGTAAACCCCTGGGACCTGGTAAACAATCCCTCCTACGCCGCAGGGGAATTAAAGGGAACTACCGGTATAGAAAAGGAATACGAGGATATCCTGCGCGGCCACAAAGGGGTAAAATATATACAAAAAGACCGTTTTAATAGGGATATCGGCCCCTATAAGCATGGGGAACTGGACACCCTCCCCGAGCAGGGAAAGCAGATAACGGTCACCTTGGACAAGATCCTCCAGGAATACGGGGAAAAATTAATGGTCGGGAAACATGGGGGCATCGTGGCCCTGGAACCGGGTTCGGGGGAAATCCTGGCCCTGATAACCGGCCCAAGTTACGACCCTTCCATATTAGTTGGTAGGGACCGATCTAAAAACTACAGCAAGTTACATTATGATAGCATCACCAAACCCACTTTTGACCGATCTATTTTAGCATCCCAATCCCCGGGGTCGCCCTTTAAGACCCTAAATGCCCTTGTTGCCCTACAGGAAGGGGCAATTACCACCGAAACCACTGTTCAATGTTTCAATGGTTTTTATGTGGGCAAAAAGAAAAGGGGATGCCATTGCGGGGGAGGGATCAGGAACCTCCACTCCGGCCTATATAAATCGTGCAATGCTTTTTCCGCAGGGGTATTCCGTAAATTCTATGATAAGTTCCCTACCACGGGCGAAGGTATGGACGTTTGGGAAAAACACATGAAAAGTTTTGGATTGGGTACCTATCTGGGCTATGATCTGCCAACGGGCAAACCGGGAAGGATCCCGAACAGGGAATATTACGATCGTGTATATGGGGAGGGCCGTTGGTCCTCTAGCTATATTATCTCCAATTCGATCGGGCAGGGAGAGGTAGAGACCACTCCCATACAATTGGCAAACATGGTGGCCGCCATCGCCAACAGGGGCCATTATTTTACGCCCCATGTACTTAAAAAAGTAAACGGGGAAAAAGTTTCCGATCCGGAATTTACCGAAGCCAAGCATACTACTATAGATAAACGCCATTTTGAACCGGTAGTCAATGCCATGGCGGATGTATATAAAAACGGAACCGCCAGATGGCTACAGGTCAAGGGTCTGGAAATTGCCGGTAAAACGGGGACGGTAGAGAATTTTACCAGAATTGACGGGGTGCGCACCCAATTGACGGACAATTCCGTTTTTGTGGCCTTTTCCCCCGTAGACGACCCAAAAATTGCCATAGCCGTATATATAGAAAATGGGTACTTTGGGAGTCGTTATGCCGGACATATCGCTACCTTGATGATAGAAAAATATCTTAAAGGCGAAATTACCCGGCTAGATCTGGAGAAAAGAATGCTGGAAAAGACCTTGGAGGAGGAATATGCCAAACCCTATAGCGGACAACCCTTTAAAATAAACGAGCGTGTCTGGTAAAAGTGTTTTAAAGCGATTGGACTGGTTTAGCGTTCTGATCTATTTTCTCCTTGTGTTTATTGGATGGATAAATATTTACTCAAGCACTTTTTTACCGGACAACCCTACCATATTCAATTTTTCCGCCATGTACGGCAAACAATTGTTCTTTATT
>DATGQM010000238.1:0-5839 GCA_035304205.1 Arenibacter sp.
CAGGCTCAAGGGTTAATATTGAAAGGGAATAAAACATGATAGTCAACGTATCCTATAACAACAGAAAAATCATCGACCAAGTAGATCGGGAAGTGGGCAAGTCCTTTTCGTTAAAGGAACGATGGGCTTTGGATGGGATCGGATCGCCCAAATTATTTATTATAGAAAGCAGTTTACCCATCAAGAACTTATTGATATTGGACAACAATACCGATTCCTGCAATATAGAACTGCGACCTAAAGGTATTATAGTGCGGTTTAGATCCCTGTTGGAAACCTTTGCTTTGATCATCCCGTATTACAAGCTCCGTTTGGACAAATCCGGCCTGGGGATCTATACCATTTATCACGATCAGAACTTTATTAAGATCAAAGCGGATACCAAGGCCGTTCAAAAATTTTTTACCAAAATGTTGGGCCATAGGGCAGACAATACGCCAACGGCCATAGAGGATCTTTAAAGTGACCCATAAATGTTTCTATAAAAATCCTTGGGGACCGATATTATAAGGCAACTTTAATTTTTGGGCAGAAATACTTCCGCCATCATGCATCGTGCGCTCCCTCCACCACAAGTTTCTATAGTATCCAGGGCACTATGGACTATATCGCAATGCTTTTTGATCTTTGTTATCTGTTCGGGGGAAAGGCTATTGAAAGCTGCCGTGCCCATTACCAGATACCGTTTTCCCCCCATCCCGAGAACCTGGAGCATATTGCCCGCAAAGCGGTACATCTGGGCTTCGGAAATGGTTATGATCTCCTTCTCGTCCTGTTTTAAATGGGCCGTTACATTTTTCCTCTCCTTTTTATCATCAATGGCATCCAAACAGATTAGCGCAAAGGTCTCCGCCAGGCCCATCATTACATTGGTATGGTAAATAGGTTTTCGTTCCCCTTCTACGGATTGATAGGCCGTAAAGATGACCGGTGTATATTCAAAATCCTCACAGAATTCGATAAACAGCTCCTCATCCGCCCGGACCGATAAGGCACAATAGGCCTTACGGTTTACACGGTCCAAGATAACACTGCCCGTTCCTTCCAAAAAATATCCATCTGCCTCCGCAGCGGTATAGTCCATGACATTATGGATCACGAAACCTTTTTCCTCTAAAACATCAAGAATATCCTCCCTTCGTTCCCTCCTCCTGTTTTCCGCGAACATGGGATATAGTGCTACCGTACCATCCTCATGGAAGGATACCCAGTTATTGGGGAATACGGCATCCGGGGTATCGGAATCCTCCGTGTCATCTACCACGATGACATTAACGCCGATTTCTTTCAGTACCTTGACAAAGGCATCGAATTCCTCCTGTGCCCTGACATTGATCTCCCGATTTTTTAAATCGATATCCTCCTGAAAATAATTATTGATAGCGGTTTGCTCGTTCATCCGAAAATTGGCCGGCCGGACCATCAAAATGGTGTTGGTGATCTGCATCATCTGAAAAAATAAAAATTATGGCCGAAATTAGTCTAAATCCAATCGATTTAACCGATTTGACGTAAAAAAGACGACAGTCGCTTGTTTTGGGAGGGGTGCATCGCAGGGCCGTCCTATAGGGCGGCCCTACGATCGGACCAACGGCAAGGTGCTGCAGCGCAGCAGCCCTTCCTGCTTGGCAATTTCCGCATAGGGAATTTCCTCAACGGTAAAACCGCGGTCCCGCAACCAATTGTTCAGTCTGCCAAAATTTTGTTCGGACACCACTACAGTTGGGGAAATGGAGAAAATATTGCTCGTCATATGGTACATTTCCTCTTCGGTAATCCCAAATACCTTATCGCTCCCGAAATGATCGAACAACCATTGATATTCCTCTTCCCTTAAAAAGCTATTTTTATGCAAAATGGCCATATCCTTTCCAATGGGCTGAAAACAACAGTCGAGATGCAGGGCATTCTTTCTGGGATCGGTATTCGATTTTCGCAGCTCAAAGGATCTCACTATTTTATCGGGGAATTTCCCCGCTATGAAGTCCACCGCCGCCCTATTGGTCCTTGCTGTAATATAATCGGAATAATCGGGGCCGGAATAAGTGCCGATAAAAATATACTCGTTCCATGGCATAACGTCCCCGCCCTCTATATGCACGTCTTTGGGCGGGTAAATGATCTGCCCCTCATCTATCCGGTCCAGCACATATTTGATGGCCTCGAATTCGGCTTCCCGATCGGGAAGTATGTTTGCCTTTATCAACCTATCCCCGATAACAAAAGCGATATCCCGCGTAAATATCTGGTTATGTCCCCCTAATACTTTGGGTCGGAATACCTGGACCCCATATTTCCTCAACACCGTGGCAAAAGCATCCATTTCCTGGATCATATCGACTTCCTTGGGGTAGGTGCCGGCCAAAATATGTTCTAGGGACTTGGGGTCATAGGCTTCCCCAGCTGTGGGGACCGGGCCACCGTTTAGGGCCGTTCCCAACACTACCGATCGTAAGGTATCGGTCTCGTTGCGTATATTCAACTTTAACATAGGTAAATCTTAACCCAAGATAAAAATACTTGCGACCCTAAATCTTGGGAACAACTATCTTTGCTCCGCAGGCACGTAGGCCCTACTGGCAGGGCCAACATAAACTTGTCGGGGACGGCCTATAGGCTCGTTGTTCAATCTCATTTCCCTCCACTGTGCTATCCAGCCCGGGAGACGCCCTAGGGCGAACATCACCGTAAACATTTCCGTAGGGATCCCCATTGCCCTATAGATTATTCCGGAATAAAAATCCACGTTCGGATATAATTTCCTATCTACAAAATATTTGTCTTCCAATGCTTCCTTTTCAAGGGCCTTGGCAATATCCAAAATGGTATCCTCCACCCCTAGATCGGCCAATACTTCATCGGCGGCCTTCTTTATTATCTTGGCCCTGGGATCAAAATTTTTATAGACCCTGTGCCCAAATCCCATTAAACGGAAGGGATCGTTCTTGTCCTTGGCCTTGGCCATATATTTTTTGGTATCGCCACCATCCTTCTCTATGGCTTCCAGCATTTCCAGTACGGCCTGGTTTGCCCCGCCGTGCAGGGGTCCCCATAATGCCGTTATCCCTGCGGACAAGGAGGCGAACAGTCCTGCATGGGACGATCCTACCATGCGCACGGTGGAAGTGGAACAATTTTGCTCGTGATCGGCGTGCAGGATCAATAACTTATCCAGGGCATCTATGACGATCTTGTTCTTTTCATATTTATGGTTGGGTTTTTTGAACATCATTTTATGGATGTTCTCCACATAGCCCAGGGAATCGTCCCCATAATCCAAGGGCAATCCTTTTTTCTTCCTCAGGGTCCATGCCACTAGGACAGGAAACTTGGCCAATATCCTAACAATGGCCCAGTACATTTCCTTTTCCGAGGAAACATTTACCGAAGTGGGATTAAAGGCGATAAGGGCACAGGTTAGACAGGAAAGTACGCCCATAGGGTGCGCCGATTTTGGAAAACCGTCCAAGATTTTCTTCATCTCCTCGTCTACATGGGATTCTCCCTTAATATCGTTATGGAATTTATCAAGTTCCACCTGGTTTGGCAATTCCCCAAAAATCAATAAATAGGCGACCTCCAAAAAATCGGCCTTCTCCGCCAGTTCCTCAATGGAATAACCGCGATATCTTAAAATACCCTTCTCCCCGTCCAAAAAAGTAATAGCACTTGTACAAGACCCCGTATTCTTATAACCCGGGTCGATGGTAATCATCCCGGTAGCGGAACGCATTGTCTTAATATCTATGGCCAATTCATTTTCAGTTCCTTCCAAAACCGGGAATTCATATTTTTCCCCGTTGTATTCCAATCTCGCGTTATTTGACATTTCTCGACTTCCTGTTTTTTTGATTAATGGTAAAATTACTAAAAACACATTAGCTTCACAATTGAAGATTTCTTATTTCACAAATAATTACAATATACACTTGGGTTTACTCCGAAAACCCAGCTAAAGGGTTAAAGCCCGACCACCGGCCCGACCATCATTCCCGTCCGAATGGCACGGGCGGACTGGCGGGGTACGGGCGGGGGTTAAATAGCCTTATGGATTAATGGAATAAAGATACCTATAGTAATCGTCTACCGATTTTTCCCAAGTAAACCTCATTTTCTTGGCATTGGCACCTATTTCCTTCCATTTGGACGGATTCTTTATATATACATCCAAGGCCTGATCTAGCACCTCCAACATATTTTCTATCTTTTCATCATAAGTCTTTCCGTCAAAACAAAACCCGGTGACCATATGCTCGACGGTATCCTTTAGACCGCCGGTATTATGTACCAGGCATGGATTCCCGTTCCGCATCGCCAACATCTGGCTAATACCGCAGGGCTCGAACAAACTGGGCATACAATAGAGATCGGTTTCCAAATAAATAGAATCTATAAGGTCCTCGGATTGTCCGTTGGTGAAAATAAAATTTTTATGTTCATAGCTCAGCTTGCGGAACAGATCCTCATATTCGGGCGCTCCTGTACCCAATAGCATAAAGACACCATCCACTTTCTTGAGTTTTTCCAGAATGGCCACAAAAGCTTCCGGGGAGCGTTTAAAGAAATAAAATTTCTGTTCGGTCAGCCTGGCCACACTGGATATTATGAACTTGGGCTTATTGCCCACATATTCCATTACCTTTTCCCCTGTATGGGCCAAAAAATCGGCCTTATATTTTTTAGATTCTTCCTGTAACCACCTAAAAAGGGCCTTTACAGTATTCCGGTACAACAATCCCTTCTCCGCCACCCTAATATTATTATAGTTCGATCCATTGAGGATCCCGAACAGCCTTCCCTCGTTATTGGCCTGTTGCAGATCTTTTTCCAAGCCCTCGCCGCCAATAAACTCGGGGGGATTACTGGGCATAAGTACATCCTCCTTATAGGAAGGGGACACGGTATGCACCGCATCTGCCAATCGTATGCCCACGGCCATTAGATTGATACAATCCGGATAGCGGTAATCCATTAATCTATTCCCGTCAATGGGAATATCGGGAAACCAGTTTCCCAAAGAGGAATAATTGCCGGTAAAGGGCCTAATACCCTGGATGGCCAAATTATGTATGGTATACACATACCGCATTTTCTTTAACTCCTTATATTCCGGGTGATAGGTCTTAATGAACAATAGGAGGCTGGAATGCCAGTCGTGCATATGAACGATATCCAAATTCCCAAATACCCCTAATTTTATGGCCTCCGCTACCGCAGTACAAAAAATAGTGTATTTTATATTATCCGTAAAAAAAGGTTCCTCCGGATCGTCGTGGTAGATATGCCCTATTTCGCCGGACGTAATCTCCGGATGGTGTATTACGTAATGGTGAACGTTCCCGAACTCTTTCTTGGGGGCCACTTCATAAATCTCGGCGGTATATACCGTACCCCTTAAATTAAGGTTTAAATTACTGATGAAGGTAGCGTTCAAATGCAATCTCGAATAAGCGGGCACAACGATATGTGCGGAATCTCCCCGCCCGGAAATTTGTCTGGGCACATCCCGTACTACATCGCCCATGCCGCCTGCCTTACAATTGGCGATACCATCATTTTCAGCGGCCACAAATAAAATATTATTCATACGGTCTATAGTTTGGCTGTTTATAGATGATAATATAATTATTTATTTCTAATAAGTTCGCAAACCCCCGGTATATTTAAAAAAAATGCCATTCGCGATCGAATGGCATTTAAAATTGTTATTATAAGTGATTTCGTTATCTCAGGTTAAAAGCCTTTTCCTGTGGAAAATAGGCTACGCTGCCCAGTTCTTCCTCTATTCGTAGCAATTGGTTATACTTGGCCATTCTATCGGACCTTGAAGCGGAACCTG
>DATGQM010000239.1:0-6258 GCA_035304205.1 Arenibacter sp.
AATAGCGCCAATAATAGGACGGCCCTTAGAACGGAAAACCAACTTTTTTTCATTATTGTCTTTGATTTTTAAGTTGGTGGGAGGTCAGAAAAAGGAAAAATAAACATAGTCCTGTAAAATATATGATATCCCTGGTATCCACCACTCCCCTGGCAATACTGTCGAAATGGGCCTTCATGCCCAAATTTTGTATAAAACCGATGCCGGGCCCCGACGGCCATAGACCGGCCAGCCCTTCAAAGCCATAGAATAACATTAGACAAAAAACCATTCCCAAAAGAAAGGCTACGATCTGGTTTTCGGATAGGGTAGAGGCGAACATTCCGATCGCGGTATAGCTGGCAATCAGAAAAAAAAGTCCAAAATAGGAGCCGATCACCATCCCCATATCCAGATTGCCCACGGTAGTACCCAATTGTGAAATTGTATAGGCATATAGGAAGGTTGGCAAAACGGCGATCAGGGCCAGTGCAAAAGTGCCCAAAAATTTACCTACCACTGTTTTCCATAGGGGAATGGGCTTAATGAACAGCAATTCCAACGTTCCCAATTTTTTTTCTTCCGAAAAACTTCTCATGGTGATCGCGGGGATCAAAAATAGAAAGACCCAAGGGGCGAGAAGAAAAAAAAGCCCCATATCCGCAAAACCGTATTCGAAAATATTAAAAGGACCCTGGAACACCCATAGGAACAGTCCGTTTAGGATCAGGAACAACCCGATTACCAGGTATCCGATGGGCGAGGTAAAAAAGGATTGAATCTCTCTTTTAAAAATAGCTATCATGCCTGTTCTTGGGGTTTCGGGTTTATAAGAGGTTAATGAGTATGGTATCCCTGTAATCCAATCCCAAAAGGGTAGATGCGCCCCCCACCGTATTCAGGTCGCTCTTGTATATTGCGATCTCTAAATATCCGGAGGAATTAAACAGGGCCAACAGTTCCCCCGGTGCCCTTCGCTGGTCCTTTTCGAGGTCATAATTAATTATATCCCCGTATTTGTTATGTATTTCACGGATTTTTTTGTTTCGCACATGGAGTTCAAAATTTCTGCCCTTACTATGGGTCCTGAACATACTCTGTTGGATATTGGTGACTACGTTCCCGTAATTGTCGATATAGATAACGCTCCCATAAATAGTATTGCCATCCTCGGATAGCCTGGGATTATACGCCTTAAGATCTTTAAGATCCTTAAAATCCTTTTTGATGACCTCCAATTTTCCGCCCCTTGCGATATGGCTTGCGGCCTGGACAAAAACTTCCATTTCCGGAAACGGTCCGTTTACGGAATGGGGGAGTTGGATCTCCACTACTTTTTTAGGTACTATCTCAGAAATAATGAGCCCTATTACCCCATTGTTCGCCGTTATAAAATAATGATCGTCCACCAGGACCGCTATATGTTGGTTCTCTGGCGACAGTTCGGAATCCACTCCTACGATATGGATACTGCCCTCTGGAAAATGGGTATAGGAGTTTTTAAGTATATAGGCACATTCCTGTATATTGAAAGGAGAAACGGAATGCGAAATATCAACAATTTCGGCATCCGCCAGTTCTTTGTAAATTGTCCCCTTTATGGCCCCTACAAAATGATCTTTATATCCAAAATCAGTGGTCAAAGTAATTATCGGCATAGGGGACTGTTGATATGTTTTTGGTTTGGTAAGCTGTTTTTACTTAATTTTGTTCAACAAAATTACACAAAAAAACACCGAACTGAAATATATATTGATATCTAACCCCAATAATACATATATTCTTTGAACGAACTTATCATAGAACTTACGGACATTGGCCCAAGGGAGTTTTTTGGACAGAACAATGAAAACATAGATTTGCTGAAAAAGCACTTCCCCAAGCTCAAGATCGTTGCCCGGGGCAATAAGATAAAAGTATTCGGGGACGAGAAACAATTGGATGAGTTCGATAGGCGGTTCGATATGCTCACCTCGCATTATGCCAAGTACAATAAGTTGGATGAAAACAGCATTGAACGTTTATTGACCGGCAATGGCAATGATGTAATGGAAGCGTCCGAAGCCAGCGGGGAGGTATTGGTACACGGGGTCAGTGGCAGGTTGATCCGGGCGGTGACCGTAAACCAACGAAGGCTGGTGGATGCCGCCAAGAACAACGACATGGTTTTTGCCGTGGGCCCGGCCGGAACGGGAAAAACATATACAGGGGTAGCGTTGGCGGTAAAGGCCCTAAAGGAAAAACAGGTAAAGCGGATCATACTGACCAGACCGGCCGTAGAAGCGGGCGAGAACCTGGGATTTCTACCGGGCGACCTAAAAGAAAAGCTAGATCCCTATATGCAGCCCTTATACGATGCCCTACGGGACATGATCGCCCCCGAAAAACTGGCGCATTATATTGAGAACGGAACCATTCAGATAGCTCCCATGGCCTTTATGCGGGGGCGTACGCTGGATAATGCCTTCGTAATTCTCGACGAGGCCCAGAATACTACCCATGCCCAGATGAAAATGTTCCTTACCCGTATGGGGAAGAACGCCAAATTCCTGATCAACGGAGATCCGGGACAGATAGACCTACCAAGACGTTTTGTCTCGGGCCTAAAGGAGGCCCTGTTGGTGTTGCAGAACGTTGATGGTATCGAGATCATCTATTTGGACGATAAGGATGTGATCCGACATAAATTGGTGAAGAAGGTGATCGAGGCCTATAAGGGTATCGAGCATAATAATTGATAGTTTACATGAGCAGTACGATAATTGACACGAATTTCCAATTCCCCGGACAAATAAACGTATATAAGGGAAAGGTCAGGGAAGTGTATTCCCTAGAAAACGATATATTGGTGATGGTGGCCACCGATAGGCTTTCGGCCTTTGATGTGGTTATGCCCAAAGGTATACCGTACAAGGGCCAGATCCTAAACCAGATCGCCACCCAGATGATGGCGGATACGGCCGATATCGTTCCCAATTGGTTAATGTCCACGCCAGATCCCAATGTCGCCGTGGGCCATGCCTGCCGACCGTTCAAAGTGGAAATGGTGATCCGGGGCTACCTGTCCGGACATGCCGCCAGGGAATACAAGCTGGGAAAAAGGGAATTATGTGGAGTGGCCATGCCTAATGGGATGAGGGAAAACGACAAATTTCCCTTGCCGATCATTACCCCTGCGACAAAGGCCGAAATGGGGGACCATGACGAGGATATTTCCAGGGAAGCCATCCTGGAACGGGGAATCGTAAGCGAAGCGGATTATCTGGTCCTGGAGAAATATACCCGCGCCCTCTTTCAAAGAGGTACCGAAATCGCCGATAAAAGGGGACTGATATTGGTAGATACCAAGTACGAATTTGGAAAGACCCGGGAAGGAAAGATCGTTTTGATCGATGAGATCCATACCCCCGATTCCTCCCGTTATTTTTATGCGGATGGATATCAGGGAAGGCAGGAAAGGGGAGAGGCGCAAAAACAATTGTCCAAGGAATTTGTACGACAATGGTTGATCAGCAATAATTTTCAGGGCCTAAAAGGCCAAGTGGTCCCGGTAATGACGTATGCCTATATCCAAACCGTATCCGAACGCTATATTGAACTTTATGAAAACATTACCGGGAAACGTTTTATAAAAGAGGATATTTCCAATATACAGTCCAGGATAGAAAAAAATGTACTGGGGTATCTGTCCTCCTTGGGTTGATCAGCCCAATTTTATAAGATCTCTTAACGTTAAGGGGCGTTTGGCCTTAAGTCGGGGCAGTATTTTTAAAAAGGCTATGGCCGTAATATAGGCATCCCCGATGGCCGTATGCCTGTCTTTCTTGCAAATATCAAATTTTTCGGCAAGTTCATCCAATGAATAGTGTTCCTTCTTTTTAAAGATATTAGAGGTTATAAGGGTGTTCCTATAAAGGTTGGAAGTGTCCAATACCTTATTTTTTAATCGGGGAAGCCCTTGCCGTTCCATGGCCCTATTGATCATGGTAAGATCAAAAACGGCATGGTGGGCTATGATCACCGCATTTCCCAAATAGGCCAATAGCTGTTGGATGGCCTCCGCTTCGCCTATCTGGTCGTTGCGACTATTTTTTAGGATACCGTGGATCTTGACACTTTCGGTATCATAGTATTCCTGCGCTATATACAGTTCCAGACTTTCACTAAGTACTATATTGTTGTTTTGGAGGCTCAGGGCACCAAGGGATAGTATCCGGTCATTTTCATAATCAAATCCCGTTGTTTCCGTATCCACCACCACAAACCGGACCTCGTTGGGGTCCGTGGGAAGTTTTTGATTAAAGCTCAGCTCATAATCCTGCCAAAAATCAGGATAATCGAAGGGTTGTTTATGGAAGAATCGCATCATCGCAAGAGATTGGAGACTTTAAACCGTACACTTATCAATTCCTGGATCTCCTTAATGGTCTTAAACGTTCTTTTTAATTTCATACGTTCCTCTTTGGTCAGTTGGTCTATGGCAATATACCTTCCCGAATCGTTATGGAGCAGGCCCTGCTTGGTTCGAAATTTTAAAAGGGCCTTGGTAGCATAGGAACAGGCCAGATAGGTTTCCTCGTTATTGGGTTCCAATTCGGCCAATTTTTCATAACGTTCGGCCGTATTGTTTATGAATTTCACGGAATGTGATAGGATCAATACCCTGGCCGCATCGGTCAGGGGCATCAATGCCCTTCTTTTTAAGTCGAAGGTATCCTTGTATTCCCCATCCTCCTCCAATAAAAGACGTCTAAAGAACCCGGTCGGGGACGGATTCTGTAAGGCCCCACTGGCCAGGTGCAAGTAGAAAATGGGATAGTTCTTGGTGATTTCGAATATATGTTCGGATAACTGATCGGCCAGATCTCGCTCCCCATAGGTTATATTGAAATCGAAAAATATGGATGATAGCAATATCTCATCGGCCCCGGGATTTGTGATCCATTGGGAAACCGTATTTTTCCATTGGTCCAGGCTGTGGCACCAATTGGGGTTGGAGGCCATCATTTCGGCAGGGCAATAATCATAGCCTATATCAAATAATCCCTTGTTTATTTTCTTGGAGAGTTTTAAAAAATAGGCGGTCGTTTCCTCCAACTTGTCTTCCGGCACATTTTCGAATATCATGGCATTATCTTGATCGGTCTGTAGCAATTGCTCCCCTCGGCCCTGGCTCCCCAGGGAAAGCCAGGTGAATTTTACCGGGGGCTTACTTGGCATTTTGAACAAGGATATTTTTATGATCTGTTTGATGCAGGCGTCGTTCAGTTCGGAAATTATTTTTGAGGTGAGGGTCAAGGGAATGTTCTGTTCCAAATAGGCCGATAATAAATGATTGATACTTTTTCGTATCCGCTTGATCGACTTTATTTTTTTTGTCCGTTTGATGGCCTTTATCAGTACCGCGGGGTTATTGCCCAGGGCGACCATCACATCGTGTTTTGATAAAATCCCAATAGCCTTGGAATTGGGGGTGCCGTCCCTAGTGATGCACAAATGGCTGATGTTGCTTTTCATCATGGCCATCTGTGCCTGGGTAACGGTCATGTTCTTGGAATAGGTAATCACTGGCGAGACCATGATCTTGGAAGCTTCGATGGTTATGGGATATTTTCCGGTAACGATATTGTTACGAAGGTCCTTGTCCGTTATTATTCCAATGGGAAGCTTATCCCGTAGTATCAACATGGCCCCGACCTTATTTTCGGTCATTTTTTCCGCGACCAATCTTACCGGATCCGTTTCGGAGCAACTAATTAGTTTTTTGGAATAGTTTATGGTCTGGAGGTCCAATAGGACATTGGTTTGCGGGGCTGGGTCGTTTCCGGTGGAATTGGCGTACAGTTTGCCCCTATGGCTTTTGGAATAGGGATTTCGGGTATTGGAGGCAAAGCTTGCGATCAAAAAATCGCCTACCGCATTATTTTGTTGTGCATAGGGCTTAAAGATATCTATTGGTATGGTGTATAGGATACTTTCTTCCTGCGCCCGGGCCTCCATTTTGTAATTTTCATGGGCCATAAGGGGCCTAAGTCCAAAAACATCTCCCTCGTCGCATACATCCATAATGCCCGTTTCGGAATTTTTTTTAAGGACGATGGCCCCTTTGTGCACCACATAAAAATGGGGATGCGGGGAATCGTTTTCCGAAAAAACAATACCGTCCTTTTCCTTGTATACAATAGTGATTTCTTCGGCCAGGGTTTCAATATCCTTTTGTCCCAGCATATTGAACGGGGGAAAGTTTTTTAAAAAGTCGGCTACCCTATGGGAAATAGT
>DATGQM010000240.1:0-4629 GCA_035304205.1 Arenibacter sp.
AAAGTATGGGAGGCATTCTTTTTTATCGTATCAAAAAGCCAATAACCGATTCCCACAATGGCAAACAGGCGAAAAATGGTCAATATCAACTTTCCGACGACATCGGACACCGGAAATATATCGCTTAGCTTGGTCCCCCAGGCGGCTCCTTCGTTCTCTATGAATAAAATCTTGAACCAGCTAAATACATCAATGGATTCGCCCAGGACAAAATGGGTCTTTATATAAAATTTACTCACCTGGTCTATGAGCAGGATCAGGACTATAATGGACAGGGATTTTTTTAAATTCATAGATCAAAAAATAGATTCGGCAAAAATAAACATATTATTCGGTTTTTATTCCCCTGATATTTCCCACAACGGAACTGAGCCCAAAATAATCCTGTCAAAGAGACCAATCCTGCCACGAATCATATTGGGAACACGGACCCTTCCGTCTTTTGCCTCTTACAGGGCAAAAGCCACCTTCCCCGGAAGGGAAGGAGTGGAGATCCTGCTATCGATCATATTGGGGACACGGAATAAAAATCCTTCCCCCTCCGGGGAAGGTGGCCCGCCCCCCGCAGGGGAGCCGGGACGGAAGGGGCAACCCGGCAGAATGCAGCGAAGCGGCAATCTGATACGATTAATATTCGATCTCATAACGAGCTCCTCCCATTTCCAAAAAATATTTATACAAAAAAACGCCCTTTCAGGCGTTCTTAAGATATTAGGATTGCATGTTCTTCGCCTCTATGCTAAGGGTGGCATGTGGCACCAATTTAAGCCTCTCCTTATTTATCAGCTTCCCCGTCACCCGGCAGATCCCATAAGTTTTGTTCTCTATGCGCAACAATGCGTTCCTTAGGTCCCTTATAAATTTTTCCTGGCGAATGGCCAATTGGGTGTTCGCTTCCTTGCTCATTGTCTCGGAACCTTCCTCAAAGGCCTTAAATGTTGGCGAGGTATCATCCGTACCATTATTACCATCGTTCATATATGAACTCCTAAGCAGTTCCAAGTGACTTTTCGCTTTTTCAATTTTCTCCTCAATAAGGATTTTAAACTCATTTAAATCCTTATCAGGATACCTTACTTTTAAATCTTCGGCCATAATATTAATGTTTTACAATAAATAATCTAGTATTAACTTCATCGAAAGCAATTTCAATACCCTTGTCCAAGCTCTCCTCAAAATTTAGGTCCGCAGCAAGGGTTTCGGCTTTAATATAGGCGATATTGTCCTCTACGGCCGCTTGTACGAAACCATTTTTCAATAATGTTATATCAATTCTATCCGTCACCTCGAACCCGGACTCCTTTCTTAGGTTCTGAATTCTATTTACCAATTCCCTCGCAATACCCTCATTTCTTAAGCTTTTATTAATGGACACGTCCAAGGCCACCGTTAGGGAGCCCGAGCTTGCTACCAGCCAACCCTCTATATCTTGCGAGGAAACCTCTACATCTTGCAACTGTAATGTAATACTTTTATTATTGAAAGATAATAAAATTTCGCCCTCCCGCTCAATTTTCAGGATATCGTCCTGATTTAATTTGGAAACGGCCGCTGCAATAAGCTTCATCTCCTGCCCATATTTAGGGCCCAGTGTCTTAAAATTCGGTTTTATCTGTTTCACCAATATTCCAGAGGCATCGTCCAAGAGCTCTATTTCCTTTACATTGACCTCCGATTTGATAAGATCCGCCACCGCTTGGATCTCCGCTCTCTGTTTATCGTCCGCCACCGGGATCATAATCTTTTGCAAGGGTTGGCGCACCTTGATCTTTTCTTTTTGGCGAATGGACAGTACCAGGGAAGATATGGTCTGTGCCCTTTCCATTTTACTTTCCAGTTCCTTGTTCACCATAGCCTCCCTATACTCCGGAAAATTGGCCAAATGTACACTTTCATAAGGTTCCTTGCCAGTTACGGAGGTTAAATCCCTGTAAAGTCTATCCATATAAAAAGGGGCCACTGGCGCCGATAACTTGGCAACCGTAACCAAACAGGTGTACAGGGTCTGATAAGCGGATATCTTATCCTTTTGGTAATCCCCCTTCCAAAAACGTCTTCTACTTAAGCGAACGTACCAATTGCTCAGATGCTCCTGTACATAGTCGGAAATGGCCCTGCTGGCCCTGGTAGGCTCGTAATCATCATAGGCATCATCAACTGCCCTGATCAAGGAATGCAGTTCGGATAGGATCCACTGATCGATCTCCGGCCTTTCGGCGAGGGGAATATCGGGTTCCGAGTAATCAAATCCATCTATATTGGTATATAGGGCAAAAAAAGAATAGGTATTGTATAATGTCCCAAAAAACTTGCGCTTTACCTCGGCAATACCTTCCGCATCAAATTTTAGGTTGTCCCACGGATTGGCGTTGGAAATCATGTACCAACGTGTAGCATCCGGACCAAATTCGTCCATGGTCCCAAAAGGATCTACGGCATTCCCCAAACGTTTGGACATCTTTTTGCCATCCTTGTCCAGCACCAATCCGTTGGATACCACATTTTTATAGGCCACGGAGCCAAAGACCATAGTGGCTATGGCATGCAGGGTATAGAACCATCCCCGGGTCTGATCTACCCCCTCCGCTATAAAGTCGGCCGGAAAGGCCTTTCCCCCATCAATAAGGTCCCTGTTCTCAAAGGGATAGTGCCATTGGGCGTAGGGCATGGATCCGCTATCGAACCAAACATCGATAAGATCGCTTTCGCGTTTCATGGGTTTCCCCGAGGCGGAAACCAGGATAACCTGGTCCACGATATTCTTGTGCAGATCTATCCTGTCATAGTTTTCGTCGGACATATCCCCGATCACAAAATCCTTAAAGATATCTTCTTTTAGGACTCCCGCCGCCGCTGCCTTTTTCATCTCTTCCCTTAACTCGGCAACGGAACCGATAATCAGTTGCTCGGCACCATCCTCCGTTCGCCATATGGGCAAGGGGATACCCCAATAACGGGATCGGGAAAGGTTCCAATCGTTTGCATTGGCCAACCAGTTCCCGAACCTGCCCTCCCCGGTTGCCTTGGGCTTCCAGTTTATGGTCTGGTTCAGTTGGAACATTTGGTCCTTTACCTCGCTGATCTTTATAAACCAGGAATCCAAGGGATAATACAGGATGGGTTTGTCCGTACGCCAGCAATTGGGATAACTGTGCAGGTATTTTTCTACTTTAAAGGCCCTGTTATCCTCTTTTAGTTTGATGGCGATCTCCACATCTACGGACCTTTCAGGAGCTTCCCCCTCATCGTAATATTCGTTCTTTACATACTTTCCGGCCAATTCCCCCATTTCCGGGCGGAATTTCCCCTGAAGGTCTACCAAGGGCACCGGATTATTGTTTGCGTCCAATACCAACATGGGCGGCACTTCCGGCACGGCCTGTTTGGCTACCAGGGCATCATCCGCACCAAAGGTAGGCGCGGTATGCACAATTCCCGTACCATCCTCAGTGGTAACGAAATCCCCAGCAATTACCCTAAAGGCATTCTCCGGGTTTTGGTAGGGCAGCGTATAATCCAATAATTGTTCATATTTTATACCGACCAAGTCGGCCCCCTTGACTTCCCCTATTATTTGGAAAGGAATTTTCTTGTCATTGGCCGTATAATTGGTAAAATCCCCAGCTGAATCCGTTTGAAAGAACTTTCCGCTAAACTGTTTGCCAACCAAAGATTTGGCCAGAACCACGTGCATGGGCTGAAAAGTATACTGGTTAAAAGTCCTGACAAGTACATAATCGATCTTGGGGCCAACGGTCAATGCCGTATTCGATGGCAGGGTCCACGGAGTGGTGGTCCAGGCCAAGAAAAAAGCCTCCCCCGTCCCCTCCAAAGGAGGGGTGATCCCGAATGCTTTAAATACATTATTTTGGGTCCCCCCTTTGGGGGTTACGGGACTCTTAAACTGGGCGACTACGGTGGTATCCGTAACATCCTGATAGGTTCCCGGTTGGTTTAGCTCATGTGAACTGAGGCCCGTTCCCGCTTTTGGGGAATAAGGCTGAATGGTATATCCCTTGTAGATAAGGCCCTTGTCATAGATCTGCTTTAACAACCACCAGACAGATTCCATATATTTGGATCTATAGGTGATATAGGGATCTTCCATATCTACCCAATACCCTATCTTTTCCGTCATTGAATTCCAGATATCCGTATAGCGCATTACCGCTTTTTTACAGGCCGCATTGTATTCCTCTACGGAAATCTTTACGCCAATATCTTCCTTAGTGATCCCCAATTCCTTTTCCACTCCCAATTCTATGGGCAGTCCGTGGGTATCCCACCCGGCCTTGCGCTTTACCTGAAAACCTTTCATGGTCTTGTAACGAGGAAAAATATCCTTGATGGTACGGGCCATTACATGGTGTATGCCGGGCAAACCGTTGGCGGAAGGGGGACCTTCGTAAAAGACAAAGCTCTCCTTGCCCTCCCTGGAGCTGACACTTTTTTCAAAAACATGGTTCTCCTTCCAGTAGTGCAATATCTCCTCCGCAACTTTTGGTAAATCCAGGCCCTTATATTCTGCAAACTTCATAATAACAGCTTCTAATGCTACATTTTAAGTTTGCAAAACTAAGGAATTTTAACCAATATCAAGTCTCGGACGAACACAAAAACTGTCGATTT
>DATGQM010000241.1:0-3427 GCA_035304205.1 Arenibacter sp.
GCCACCTGGAAATTCGTTATGTTACATTTTCCGCCCTATAATTTTGAAGAGCCCTATCTGGATATACAACAGGAATGGGGCGGTCTTTTTGATACCTACCATGTGGATATGGTCATGTCCGGGCATACCCATTATTATATGCGTTCCAAACCCATTAATAATGGTAATGTGGTAGACTCGTTTAAAGATGGAACTATTTATACGATATCTATTGGAAAAAACAGCGACCACGATGATATTGGCGAAGAACCCTATGCCGAAAAGAGATTCAAGGAAGGTCAGTTTTATCAACATATGACATTGACGGAGAAAACCTTGAAATACACGACCTACAACAAAACAGGAGAAATTGTGGATTCGCTATTAATAAAAAAGTAACTGTGATAGGAGCATAAAGAAAATTGATATTTTGCATACCTCCCGATAATTATCGGGACAATATAATTAAATTTCCGGCCTGCCGGCAGTCTATGTAAAACGGCCGAACATGGATAGCAGGCGGAAGCACAGCGGTTGATTTATATAGAAAGTTTTTATTGTCCCATTTTCAGATCGATAAATTTTTTAACTAGATGAAAATTAAGATAGCCCTAATAGGGGCAGGATTTATAGCTGATTATCACGTTCGTGGACTACAAACCCTGGCCCATGTTGAAATTGTGGCCGTGGTGTCCAAGAACCTTGATAATGCCCAAAAGTTCGCCCTTAAGTACCATATTAAAGAAGCTTTGAACGATATTTCATTGCTGGTAAAAAGAGATAATCTGGATGCCGTTATCATCAGTACCCCCAATCAGTTCCATGCACCTTATGCCCTAGAATTTCTAAAAAATGGAAAGGATGTCTTTTTGGAGAAACCCATGGCAATGAATGCCGGTGAAGGCCAGGAAATTGCGGCAGTGGCAAAGAAAAATCGGCAATTGGTAATGGTAGGGCATATGTGGCGGTTCGATACGGAGACCCGTTATATCAAGGAAACCGTAGATTCCGGTATCTTGGGAAAAATATTCAAGACCAAGGGGTACGGGGTACATGAGAATTGGGGCCCTTCCGGCTGGTTTACTAAAAAGGAACTGGCGGGCGGGGGTGCGTTGGCAGATATGGGAGTACATGCCATTGATGCCGTAAGATATATGCTGGGAGACCCAAAACCTATAAAAGTCTACGCTAGGATCTCCACCCATTTCGGGGATTATGATGTGGATGACACCGGTATCTTGATCATCACCTGGGACAACGGCACGGAAAGTATCATAGAAAGCGGATGGTGGCATCCGCATATGGACGGACCGGAAGCAAGTACCGCCCTTTTTGGCACTCAGGGATATGCCAATCTTTTCCCTACGTTCCTCAAGCTTAAAAAGGGGGATACCATGGAAAAAATAGAGGTAGATCTCCCAAAGAGGGAAGATCATTGCGACCAGATAATCTATACCCGTCAAATGGAGCATTTTGTCAATTGTATCCAAACAAGGGAGCAACCCGTTCCCGGTATCAACGAAGGGCAAATGGTGCTCGATATTGTAGATGCGGCATACCTTTCGGCAAGAACGGGGGAAGTCGTAACTTTGGGCAAATAAAGCCCGATATTAAAAATAAACATGACCAATTTATTGAATAGTACCGAAAATATTATTTTTGATCTGGATGGTACATTATGGGATCCCATGGGAATGAGCATAAAGGCCTGGCATACGGCATTGGAGGGAGCGACTTATATAAAAAATCCGATCAGCGAGGAAGATATCAGGGGAATATTGGGCATGCAACATAATTTGGTAGGACAGAAATTGTTCCCCTACCTCCCCAAAGGGCAACAAGAGCAGGTGATGGACAGTTGCTACAAAGCGGAGGTACAAGGGATCAAGGAATTTGGTGCAATCCTTTATCCGGGCCTGGAAGACACCTTAAGGTCCCTGAACGGGAAATACGGTCTGTATATTGTCAGTAATTGTCAGGCCGGATATATAGAAGCCTTCTATGAATTCCACAGTCTCGGACACTATTTCAAGGACTTCGAATGTTCCGGAAATACCGGGAAGTCCAAAGCCGACAATATAGCGATGCTCATGAAAAGGAACAATCTGGGGAATTCACTTTATATCGGTGATACCCAAGGGGATTATTTGGCCGCGGAAGCCAATGCGATTCCTTTTATTTTTGCCGAATATGGATTTGGAACGGTACCCGATGCCCGATTTACGATAAAAAAAATAGAAGATCTAAAACGCTTTGGATAGATAAGGCTGTAGCTATTAGGTAAAGATCTTCCATATAAAACATAGAATACGTATGTTTGCCCATAAACAAATTATCAACCATAACCTAATTGGTATCAAATGAAAAAAGCACTATTCATTATTTCAGTTTTTATATTTGCCATGGCGTGCAAGAATAAGGATAACACCCATTCCAAAACCTCTAAAAGTGACAGGAAAGTCTGCGAGCTGGTAACC
Source organism: Arenibacter sp. (assembly GCA_035304205.1). GTDB lineage: Bacteria > Bacteroidota > Bacteroidia > Flavobacteriales > Flavobacteriaceae > Arenibacter. The sequence continues at coordinate 2,457 of DATGQM010000241.1, forward strand.
GAAGAAGAAATCAAGGACCTCCTTGCCATTCCAAAAGGGGAGGTCACCAAAATGGAAGAGGCGGCACCTACCCAGCCTACCTGTTTTTACACCTGGGAATCCGTCATATATATTAAAACTATGAACATATCAGGTAGGGACCTAGATCTCGAGTATCCCGCAAAAGCCTCAATTGTGCTGGTTGAAAATGCCAATGAAGGGATGTATCAGGCTTCCATAAAGGCATATAAGGAGCCACAGGTCGAAAGCGGTATCGGGGATATGGCCATTTGGGGGACCAACCTATCACAAATTACATTTTTGGCAAAAGGCAATTTGGTACATGTAAACGTACAGGTAACATCCGATGCAAAGGAAAATAGGGATAAGGCCATGCAACTGGCCAAACTTGTCATAGACCGACTTTAACAAAATAATATTATTTTGGACAGCGTCCCTTACTAAAATAAAAACCGCCCATCAGGATGGGGATGCCGAAAAATAAAAAAAAATAAAAAAGCCATACGAAAGGTATGGCTTTTTTATTTTTATGGACTAAAGGCTTTAATCCGCCAATACGATTACCTTATTGCCCTTCATTTCTACCGTACCACTGCTAATATGTAAAACGGTATCACCATTGGCGGTCTTTGAAAACTTATCTTGATGGGCGCCATCCACGACTATGTTCCCCTTGATCTTTACCTTGCCCTCTTGTAACAGGGATATAATGGGGGAATGATTCTTCAAAATTTGAAATTCACCATCTATCCCTGGCAGGGTTACCGCAGTAACTTCTCCTGTAAATAACGTAGCCTCGGGAGACACAATTTCTAGATACATATTTTTTCAGTATTGAGTATTGAGTATTGAGTATTGAGTTGATCCTATTGCCAACTGCCACTGCCAACTGTCTACTTATTTATGCCTCGGCAAGCATTTTTTCACCTGCTTCTATAGCTTCTTCAATGGTTCCCTTAAGGTTAAAGGCC
>DATGQM010000242.1:0-6001 GCA_035304205.1 Arenibacter sp.
GCTGATCGAGGAGATGAACGGGAAGGAAGATTTTTCCCTTACTACCTTTATAGCAGAGCTGGACCAGGAACTGGCATCGGAAATATCCTCCATTTTAATGGAAGAGGAAAAATATGTGCTGCATCAGTGGGAAAGCAAGGACATATATCCCAAGGATAAAAGGAAGGGAGTGTCCCAATTGGTCGGGGAAACCATATTGACCCTGAGATGTTACCTTATCAAAAAACGGATAGGCTCCCTACAGGAGAATACAATGGATAGGGAAGCGGGAAATGAGGAAACATTGGAGGAAATTATGAACTACATCCAGTTGAACGTGCTTTTGAACAAAAAATTGAACAGGGTGTTTTCCTAAGGGTTTAAAAAGTTCCAGGCTCAAAGTTCAACGTCAGATCAAGGCAGAAATTTAGATTCCCCTACACATAATAGTCTTCAGTTCGCAGTTGCAGTTGGCAGACACTGTTATTTAAGGTTCAAGGTTGAAAATAAATATTCTAGTGCCTATTGGCTCGTGCCTAATGGCTAAAAAAGTTCAAAGTTCAAGGTCAGATCAGGCAGAAATTTAGAATAGTCTTCAGTTCGCAGTTGCAGTTGGCAGACACTGTCATTTTCCTAGTGGCTATTGGCTAATGCCCAATGGCTAAAAAAGAAAGGTCTAAAAAGCACGCTTTTTAGACCCCGAACAATTTTATTTTTTTAATACGATCAATACAGTTCCAAGGCCTTGGCCTGTTGTAATAGGTCTACCAAGTTGTCCACGTTCAATTTGCGCATCAGTCGCGCCTTGTAGGTGCTTACGGTCTTTTCGTTTAGGTCCAATCCCTGCGCTACTTCCTTATTTCGTTTTCCACTGGCCAATAATTTAAGTACCTCTACCTCCCTAGCGGAAAGTTTTCGAAAAAATCTTCGTGGTTTTTGGGTACCCTCATCAAAGGCAAGTCGCTGTGCCAATTCGTTGGTGATAAACATATTTCCTTCACTGATTTTTCTGATTGCACTGATGATATAGTCCAGATCGGAAGTTTTGGAAAGGTAGCCAAATGCTCCGGCACGTATGGTGCTCAAGGCATAAACATCTTCGGATTGTCCGCTGTAGATCAGTACCCGAATACCCGGATATTCTTTTTTGATCCTTCTAAGCGTGGCAATTCCATTGATTTCGGGGATATCCATCTCCAGAAGGATAATATCCGGGGTACGATCATCCAAGACATTGAATAGTTCCGTTGTCGTGGATACGTCCGCTATAATTTCAATGTCGGAAACTGGTTCTAAAACCTGCTTTATACCCATTCTTACTATGGGATGGTTATCTGCAACTAAAATTTTGATCATGTTGGATTAGTTTTCTAGATTTTAACATCTACAAATATGTCTATAATTACGGACACGCAATGTAAGGTTAAATTATCTAATTTATTAAATAACGCTTCCCAAATTTAACTTAAACTAAACATTTTTGCTAATTTATTCGATTTAATCATCAGGTTCTTAGGTAAGAGGTCGTTTTAGGTTTTCCGGAATTGTACAGACCGGGATCGGAAGCATCTTATGTTGGTTGGCTTTATTCCATTGTTTAAAGATATGTATAATTTCTTGTTCCCTACCATAAAAATCATCTTCTGTCTTTCCATTTTCGGTCATTTCCATTGCCCATTCCAATTCCGGGTACGAAGCTCCCAACTGGTCTTCATCGGAGCGGTCATCTCCCCATAAGCCGTCCGTAGGTGCTGCCACTATAATATCGCTATTAATTTTTAGTGCCTTTGCCAATAGATAGACCTCGGATTTTAATAGGTCTGCTATAGGGCTTAGGTCTACGCCCCCGTCCCCGTACTTGGTGTAAAAACCAACTCCGAAATCTTCTACCTTATTGCCGGTACCTGCGACCAGGAGCTTATCCAAGGCCGCAAAATAGTACAAGGTGGTCATTCGTAAACGTGCCCGGGTATTGGCCAGGGACATAAACCGATCTTCTTCGTTTGCCACTTTGGGCAGGGAAGCTACCAAACTGTCGAAAACCGTGGTCAGATCGATCTGGGTACTGGAGACATTACCGTAATTTTTCTTTAACCAAACGATATGGTCGGAGGCCCGACTTGCCTGGTTTTTTGCCTGGTGTATGGGCATTTCCAGACAGAGTAGCGGTAATCCCGTCCTTGCACATAGGGTGGAGGTTACTGCGGAATCTATCCCTCCCGAGATCCCGATCACAAATCCCTTCATATTTGCCCTTATGGCATAGTCCTTCAGCCAACTTACAATATGGTCCAAAACTTTTTCGGTCTGCATCTAAAAGGTTTATAAGGTTAAAAAACTTAACTTTGCATCGTAAAAATAATGCCTAAGGTCGAAAATATAAAACATTAACCGAATTACTTTAGAATGCGAAATCCCATATGGTTCATTTGTTTGTTGATATTGACTTTCTACGGATGTAAGGAGGTGGACAAGGTGGCGGAGGATGTTGCTAAGATCGAAGTAAAATTGGATGTTTCCAGATTCGACCGCGAATTTGCCGAGGCCGGTCCGGCCGACGTTCCCGATCTGAAGAAAAAATATCCCTATCTATTTCCTGCCACTTATGCGGATAGTGTTTGGGTGGCCAAAGTGCAGGACAGTCTTCAGGTAGAAATTTCAAGGGAGGTGGAAAAGGCGTTTCCCACCTTTGAAGAAGAGGGGGAGGGGCTCCGATCGCTATTCCGACATATAAAATATTATTATCCCCAATTTTCCGTGCCCAGGGTCGTTACGGTGGCTTCCGATGTGGACTATAATTACAGGGTTATATTGGCGGATACCTTGCTATTGATCGGTCTGGTTAATTATTTGGGACCTTCCCATAAATTTTATTCGGTAATCCCCAAGTATATCGCCGATGACCTGGATAAAAAGTTCCTGGTACGGGATGTGGCAAGTGCCTTTACAAAAAAGATAGTGCCCGCACCTACGGATAGGACTTTTCTGTCCCAAATGATCTATTATGGTAAGGAATTGTATCTAAAGGAAAAGTTGATGCCCCTAGTTACGGACGATATCAATATAGGATATACACAGGAGCAGCTTGATTGGGCCGGGGCCAATGAAGAACAGGTTTGGCGGTATTTTGTGGAAGAGGGAATTTTATACGATACCGACAGCAAATTGGGGCCAAGATTTATGGAACCCGCTCCCTTTTCCAAATTTCAGTTGGAGCTGGACAACGTATCCCCGGATATGATAGGCCGGTTTATAGGGTGGCAGATCGTTAGGGCATTTATGGAAAATAATAGGGAAGATCTGCACGAAATGTTGGCCCTGCCCGGCGAAGAAATATTTAAACGGTCCAAATATAAGCCTAGAAGATCAGGTTAGGTACCTTCCTTACGGACCGCACACTACATCAAAAATGAATAATAGCGATATAATGGCAAAACTACATACATCTGAAATTGTATTGACCGTAAATTTGGACGAAAATAAGGTCCCCGACCAACTTACCTGGTCCGCAGAGGATGGTGGTATCTATAACGAAGAGGCAAAAGCGATGTTATTGTCCGTTTGGGATAGCAAGAACCAGGAATCCCTAAAGATAGACCTATGGACCAAAGATATGCCGGTAGATGAAATGAAGGTATTTTTTCATCAGACCCTGGTCTCCCTTTCCGATACTTTTTATAAGGCTACGCACGATGAGAAAATGACGGCCACTATGAGGGATTTTTGCGACTATTTTGCGGAAAAGCTAGATCTTAAAAAATAGGCCCTGGTCTGTTAAATGGGAGACGGGCGTAATTCCCGATCGTTGCACTAGGAGATCTCCTTAAAAAAACTTTTATTTAACCCGTCTATATAAGTGAGCAGTTCTTCCTTGCCCGTTCCGTGGGTAGAGGAGGTAATAAAATGAAGCGGGGCCTCTTCCCATATACCTTCCAATAATTTTTGGATATAGGCGCTAACTTGGTTTTCGATCACGTTGGGGTGCAATTTGTCGGCCTTGGTAAAGATGATGCAGAACGGTATACGGTTTTCCCCCATCCATTCCAGGAACTCCAGATCTATCTTTTGGGGTTCGTGCCTTATATCTATCAATATAAAGGCACACACCAATTGGGCCCGCTCCAGAAAATAATCGGTAATATATTTTTGAAAGGTCTTTTTGTTCGTTTTGGAAACCCGTGCATAGCCATAACCGGGCAAATCTACCAGAAACCAATTTTCGTTTATCTTAAAATGGTTTATCAGCTGCGTTTTTCCGGGTCTCCCAGAGGTTTTGGCTAATCCCTTTCTTTGGGTCAGCATATTGATCAATGAGGATTTTCCAACATTGGACCGACCGATAAAGGCGTACTCGGGTAGCTGCTCATTAGGGCAATTGCGTACATTGGAATTGCTCATGACGAAGTCGGCCGACTTTATTTGCATACGATTGATCGTTATTTATTATTAAGCGATTAATAAGAGGAAGGTTACTACTCAAATAACATGATGCAGTATATTAACCTTCCGTAGTGCCAAAAATAAGCATTAAAAGTTACAGGCATTGAATTCTTGTATTGTTATTGCGCACCCTTATTTTTTAAATACGTGTTAACCAGTTACGGTTTGACTGCACAATGTAATCATATGCTCATAATGTGATTCGTCTTATTTTGGATATTATCTATATTTTCAAAAAAAGGAACCAGGTTCGGATTTATCCATTCGATTAAATTGTAAAGTTTTGCCCTTATGTCCAAGGCATAGGAGCAATCTATATCGTGTCCGATAAAGCAGAGCGGTTCGCAATGATTAACCCTATTTCGGAAGTTTTTTATGCCATTTAATTTATCATAAATGCTGGCCCTGTTTTCGGTTAAAGGCTTATGGGGAAAAACATGTATTGGTTGTCCTCCAACTAAGGAATAATGGTGTGACAAGAAAAATGCGAGCCAAAATCCAAGAGTTTGGTCAGATATTATTTTACCATTAGTTATAGGGATAGCTCTTCGGGTTAATTTGTTTTCTGTTCTCTGAATGCAGGTTCTTAAGAAATAATGGGAAGCCCTCAATGAATTGTCACGCATAAAACCAGTTTTCTGATTAATTATCCAATCCGTATCCGCAAAATGTGCAGCTAGTATTATATTAAGGTTATTTCTAAGAACAACCTCAAATTGACTTAGAATAGGATGAAAAGCTTGTGCTAAACGGATATTTGCATTGTAAAGTTTCTTTGCCCTGTCTTGATTATTGGCAGTTGCGTTCAAATATCTATTATACCTCGGTCTAGATAAAAATTTATTTCTTAATTCAAATCTCATATTTTACAATGTCGGAAATAATTCTTATATTTGTGCTATATAGACTTGATAAAGCCTCTTTCTTTTGTAGAAACGTAATCAAGTAAAAGATTTCAGGGAACTCGTAATGGGTTCCCTTTTTTGTCCCTAGTTCCTTGGATAATGTTTGATGCCGGATTGGCATTTACAGTTATTAAAGTCGCTTGTCCTTAGTTGTTGTAAAGCGATAGGCCATTAAGCCTTGGCAATAATCAAATCTATAAATTCCGTTTTGCCAACCATGATTCCAATATGGCATTGAATTCCATAGGATGCTCCATCATGGGGGCATGCCCGCACTTGTCTATCCAAAAGAGCTCGGAATCGGGGAGGAGCGAGTGGAATTCCTCGGCCACGTTCGGCGGGGTCACATAGTCGTTCTTGCCCCATATGATACAGGTCGGTGTACGCATATGTGGGAGGTCCTTGGACATATTATGACGTATGGCGCTTTTAGCGATCGCCAATGTCTTCACCAATTTCATGCGATCGTTTACCGTAGCATAGACCTCGTCCACAATTTCCTTTGTTGCCACATCGGGATCAAAAAAAACATCCTGGGCCTTTTTTTTAATGAATTCGTAATCGCCCCTTTTCGGATAGCCGTCCCCCATTGCACTTTCATATAGCCCGGAACTACCGGTAATGATCAGGGCCTTGACTTTTTTTGGATATAACTTGGTGTGCAACAGTCCAATATG
>DATGQM010000243.1:0-2553 GCA_035304205.1 Arenibacter sp.
AGTACGGCCGTGGGGGCGGGATCGATATGAAAAATCTGCAAATCCAGGGGCTCCCCAGCCTCGTCTAGAAATTCTACCGTAACTTCCAATTCCTTGCTGGTCGTATTTTCCAACTCGTAAAAAATAGTGCCGTCCAGCACACGGTCAGCAAAAATATCCTCGCTAAAGCCGTCAAAATTAAATTCCCGACTATAAAAGTCGGACGTCGTTGTTTGGTTCAACAAATTTTCGGGGGATTCAATCTACAGGATACTAGCTTCGATGACGGGATTGGCACCTATATCATCGGCCTGGTCGAAGTCCTGCTCCTCCATACAGGAAATGACCCCCAATAGCAAAAATAAAATCGGTATTATTCTATTTTTCATATGTGGATATGTATTGTTTTTTAGCGGTCATATGTAATTCGCAAATCTTCATTTGGGTTTGCGACCAAATTTCGGTCATGCTCATTTCATATGTGGATATGTATTGTTTTTTTCCGATAGCTATCGGGAGTCATAATCAATATTAATAAAACTACTTATAACATATTGTTCTGTATGTACTTAGTATAACCTTCCACCTCTATAACTTTATAAAAAGAATTTTATTTCACTCAAATCGTGAATCATTTCACAATGGTCGTGTTTCGGATCCCCATGTGCATTAAAATGTAGGACATGCAGGCCTACGGCCTTGGCCCCGAGAATATCGGCCTCAATACTATCCCCTATCATTATGGATCTTTCCGGAACGGCATTTGCCCTGCTCAATGCCAATTGGAATATTAGGGGATGGGGTTTCTTGGCCCCGGCCATTTCCGAATTGATGACCTGATCAAAATACCGGTCGATGCCGGAAGTCCGCAATTTTTTGTCCTGGATCTCCTGAAACCCATTGGTAACGATATGGAGCTTATACGTGGGACTCAAATAATTTAAGATTTCCACCGTATTGGGGAAAAGATGGGTATAGGACGATAAATGTGCTATATACTCGTTGGACAGGTAATGGATGAGCGGATCCGCCACATAGTATCCCAGGGAATCGAAGGTGGTCTTAAGACGTTGGAACCTCAGCTCTTGCTGGTTTATCCTTCCTTCCCGGAACAATTTCCAAAATTTAAGGTTTATGGGAATGTAGGCCCTTAAAAAATCGTCCATGTCTATTGCCACGGCACTCTCGGAAAAAATTTTGCCAAAGGTAAGCGCAGAATTCCTTTCAAAATCCCAAAGGGTATGGTCCAGATCGAAAAACACATCGGTGACCCGCTCTTTATACATAAACGTTTTTTACGATATTGCCATATAAGGTCTTCCAGTTTACCTTACCTTCCCCCCCGATCAGTTCATTGGAGAAGATGGTAACAAGGGTACCACGAACTTTTTTTACTTCCCGCCCTAGATTGATAACAACGGCGAGGGCCTCTTCCTTGGTCCTATACTTTAACAGTCCATAATCATGCACCGCAAAAGGATGGATCTTGATCGGTTGCTGGACCTCCAAAAGGAGGTCATAAAAATAAAATGGGGTACAGCTCCCCGCCCTAAATCCTACTTCATGGGTATAGCCCATCGTATAATCATGGGTAAACCCCGCCTCGATCAAACTTCTATAGGTTTCGGGTACGTCTACCCTATTATAGCGCATCCGGGAACTGTTTATGGGCCTATGGATCACATTGGAGAGATTTTTCTTCTCTTCCTTCAATAAGGAGATATTGCTAAAGGAGCTATAGGAACAGGAGAGCGAAACCACGCTGTAATCCGCCACCGATTTTATCAGGTATTTGAATTTGTTGTTGTTCGGGGACACATTTTTGTCGTAAGTGGAATATTCCGCGAACTGGATGAAGAACATTCCCTTGACCTGGTATTTTTTATGGAGGTCTATAAGCTCAAAAAAATTATCATAGGGGTCTTTCCTTAAATTTGCCCAAACGGAAATCCGGTCCACTACCCGTTTAAACCTGAGCGAGGCCAGATCCAACAACAAACCGGAAATTCCCCTTACCAGCCCCCTATATTGGAAACAATGGGAAGTAGTTACATCTATCAGGGGCATAAACCGATAGGTGCGTTCTTTGTGCCCTAGATCGGGGAACTTGACCTTTAGGGCGTCCAACAATTTTAGTGCCCATATATCCACAACGGGCTTGAGCAAAAAATTGTTTTGAAAAGCAATGCTGTCCCTCGGTGGAAACCTACCGTGCAGGTCTTTCACATGGGGCAGATATTCCTCGTACCGGCTCAACAGGTAAAAACTTGCCGAAAAAATATCAAAGGGCAAATTGCTGCGCTCACCCGTAGCAAAGAAACAGGGTGTACCATCCCAATCCGCGACAAAGATCTGTAGATCATTTATCCCATGCTCGAACAGTAGATCGTTGCTCCTTACAAAAAACTCGTTCTGTAGGGGCTGTTTGGTATAGGTTATCTTGGGGGCCGAATGTTTTATAAAGTCCTCTACCTTGGTAGTAAAGCCCACTTCTATCCCCAAAACGGACGTAAACAAATGCCTCATAACATAGGTGAGGCGAGGAGTGATCTTATGGGTATAGACGAGTAGCAT
>DATGQM010000244.1:0-9251 GCA_035304205.1 Arenibacter sp.
CTGTAGGCTGTAGGCTGTAGGCTGTAGGCTGTAGGCTGTAAGCAAAAAAAAATTAAAAAAGCTGAATGTCCAAACTTATCGCAAAAAACATATAGCCATTGAAGTGGTAGGCAAAAAAATAAAAAACCGAATGTCCAAAGATAAAATTGCATAAAAAACAATCTTAACTCATAACTCCGAACTCATAACTTTTGCCCAGTGCCCAGTGCCTTTTGGCTATAAGCATTGCGGCCCCGCTACAACTTCCCCATTTTTCCCAAAACGAACATAATAATAATGGGTACCGCTAATAAGATTACCATCCAAGTATCGGTTACCAATAATTGGGGTTTAAAAAGCAAGGTCGTAAGATAGCCCCCGATCGCACCGCCAAAATGTGCGGTATGGCCAATATTGCCCATCCTTGTTTTCATCCCATATATGGAATAGAACAGGTATAGGATACCCAGTACATAGGCCGGAAGGGGAATGGGGATGAACATAATTCCCAAACGCATTCCGGGTTCCAGCAAGATTGCGGCATAAAGTACCCCCGTTACCGCCCCACTGGCTCCCACTGCACTATAATACGGTTCTTTTTTATGAAAGAAAAGGGCCAAAAGGCTCCCTGCAACAAGGCTGATAAAATATAGTATTAAAAATTTACCGGGACCGAACCAACTGATGACCACATCGGCAAAAAAATAAAGGGTGAACATATTAAAGAACAAATGGGCAAGGTCTACATGTAAAAATCCGGAGGTAACCATTCGATCCTTTTGCCCTGCCTGTATGGCACCTATCCCAAATTTATAGCGATCAAAAAAGTAGGTATCGTTAAACCCCTTGAACGAGGCAATTGCATTGGCCGCCATTATCGCAATAGTGGCTAAATGAATGTTATTCATATATAAATATTTATTATTTTTTATCCAGATAGCTATCGGGAGTGCATACCAGCCCGACTACGTCATTCGGGCAAGCACAATTCGCATATCTGCATTCGTATTCGTATTCGTGTCCAGTTTTTAATCATGCCCATTGCATATATAAAACGATTATCTTTGGAGCCAAATATAGTATTTTTAGCCTAATCCTATCTACATGCAGCTTGTTGTTTATCTTTTGGCCTATCCTTTTTTGTGGCTTATTTCCAAATTACCTTATAAACTGTTCTATCTTTTTTCGGATGGGGTGTTTTTTTTGGTATACCGGGTCGTAGGGTATCGCAAAAAAGTGGCGTTGAATAATTTAAAGCTTGTTTTCCCCGAAAAGGATGAAGACGAGTTGTTGCGTATCCGATACGATTTTTATCACCATATGTGCGATATGTTCCTAGAAATGGTAAAAACTATGGCCCTATCCAAAGAAGAAGTAAAAAAGAGGTACCATATTACCAATATCGAACTATTACAGGAAATCATCGGTGATAAAAGTGTTTTGGTCGTTTGTTCGCATTATGCCAATTGGGAATGGAACGTAAGTATCAACAATTATATAAATGCCAAGGGATATGCCGTTTATCAAAAAATAGGCAATCCCTATTTCGATCGACTCATCAAAAAAATACGGTCTAAATGGAATACGGTCCCCATTACCACAAATGAAACCCCAAAAACCACGATGTACAACGAACGGAACGGGATCCGGGCGATATATGGGATGGTAAGCGATCAATCGCCCCAGGTCCATAGGGCCAATTATTGGAGTTCCTTTATGGGGATCAAAGTGCCCATTTATAACGGGGCCGAGGTCTTGGCCCGCAAATTGGACCTCGCAGTGGTTTTTTTAAAAGTCTCTAAAGTGAAACGTGGATATTACCAGGCCGAATTTATCCCGATAACCCTATCCGGAAAGGAAACGGAAAAAAATGGGATTACGGAACAATTTTTACGGCTTTCGGAAAAACAGATAAGGGAAAAACCGGAATATTACCTTTGGACCCACAAACGTTGGAAGCACCGAAATAAGGTACCGGCCGAATTTCAATAAATGGATATATGCTTTCCATACATCGGTTTAAAATTTGGTCGTAACTGAATTAATATTTATATTTCGTCCCGTATTTATATTTACCGCCCCGATTATGGAAATACTAGAGACCTTATATCAAGAAATTATTGGATTCCTAGGTGTTGGAAAGGCATGGGAACTCTTACAATCGGGAGATTATAGTGTCTTCACTACCTATGACGGAATAGTGTCCTTGATCTATCCCATCATACCCTTGCTCCTTATTCTGGAATTTATCCTGGCAATGGTCTATAAGAAGCCCCATACCAAGGTATACAAGATCAATTTCCTGATCTATCTTTTTAATAGGTTTATCGGACGATTTATCGCCATTGCGATGGTCGCTTTGATCATTGGATGGTTACAGCCCTTTGCCCTGTTCCAGACTAAAATGACTTGGTACTGGTTTATATATGGTTATATTATTTGGGAATTTGGTCATTTTCTTTATCATTATTGGGGCCATAAGGTACGCCTGTTCTGGTGCCTACATTCCACCCACCATGCACCCGAGCAAATGAACCTGTCCGTTTCCCATGCCCATTTCTTTTTGGAGGCACCCTATGCGGATACTATACGGACCACGGTATGTATCCTGGCCGGGGTAGAGCCCGCCCTGCTTTTCCTTATCATGTTCGTCGATGGCACCTATGGCGCATTTATACATGTTGGTGAAAATATAATGAAGGACGGCCGAATGGGTGTTTTGAACAATATTATACTCACTCCTTCACATCACAGGGTACACCATGCCCGAAATCCCTTGTATATGGATACTAATTTCTGTAATCTCCTGAACATATGGGACAAGGTATTTGGAACCTATCAAAATGAAGAGAAGGATATCGCCATTGAATACGGGATTACCCGTAAGATGGATTCGGGGAATTTTATCGATGTATATTTTGGTGAATTTATTGCCTTGTTCAAGGACATTGCAGCGGCACCGGGCGTTATAAATAAAATTAAATATGTGTATATGCCCCCCGGATGGAGCCATACGGGAGAACACCAGACCGCAAAATTGGTCCGTGGGGCCTATTTAAGGCAAGACGGGGTCTTGGTACCTAAGGATTAAATACCAAAGTGGCCATGACCACACAATGATCGGTTGCATAATTCTCACAAAGCACCTTATAGTCCGTTACCTTCCATTTTTCAGGCATATTGTACAGGATATGGTCTATGCACTTCCTAGGGTCGTCCGATGGCCATGTGGGCAGATAGGCGTTGGGCGCATCGGGTTTTGTAAATTCCTTCAACAATATCGTAATGGACTCGCTATCGGGTTCCGCATTGAGGTCTCCCGTGAGCAGGGTCGGATAGGGCGAGTCCTTTAGCTTTTCCACCAAGGCCCTTGCCTGCATTACTCTGTCCGTTTTATTCTTTAAATGGTCCAAATGCGTTGCCACAAATTGAATAATATTTCCATTTCTTGTTCGTACCCTGGCAATCAGTGCAGCCCTGGGCTCGGAATCGGGCAAGTGCGGCAAGGCAAAATTTTCGGTCCCTACAAAAGTATACCGGGATAATATCCCCTCTCCATATTCCCCGCCATCATAATACATGGCACGACCAAAAAGGGATGCCATTTTGGTCCTATGTCCGAGTTCTGTTGGCAAGTCGTATTCCTTGGCCCGTTTAGTCTTAAAATCGACTTCCTGAAGGGCCACCAAGTGAGGTCGATAACTATTGATGATCCCTGCAATGGTATCCAGGTTAAAATCGTTTTTCACCGTGGCCCCATGGAGAATATTAAAACTCATGATCCTCAGGGTATCGGCCTGGGCATTTATGGGATGCCATAGGGATATGACGACTGTCGCAAGGATTAATCTGATCAGGTTTGGTTTCATTTTTTATTTTTTTGTATATGACAAAAATCGATTTAATATTATTCCCATAAAATCGGTTTGGCCCCTTACCCTAAAGGGAGCCCGATTTTCCTTGATTCACCCTTTAGGGCGGGGGAAGAAAATCAAGGAAAATCCATCAAAATAATTTTTGTAGGGGTAATTTTTATAAAAAATATAAGAATGAATTCCGGGACCTACCTTATAATCCGACCACCGATTTGATTTCAGCAATTATCCGATCGGCAAGGGCATCGGCCGCGGTCTGACTCTTGGCTTCGGTATATATTCTGATGATGGGTTCGGTGTTGGATTTTCGAAGATGCACCCAATTATCGGGAAAATCTATCTTCACCCCATCTATGGTAGAAATCTCCTCATCCTTATATTTATCCGCCATGGCCACAAGAAGGGCATCTACATCCAGTCCGGGAGTCAACTCTATTTTCTTTTTGCCCATAAAATAACTGGGATACCCGGCCCTAAGTTCGCTTACCGTACCTCCCCTTTCCGCCATCAGCATTAAAAATAATGCGGTACCCACTAGGGAGTCGCGCCCATAATGACTTTCCGGATAGATAATTCCCCCATTGCCTTCGCCTCCGATAATGGCCTTGTTCTTTTTCATCAATGCTACCACGTTCACTTCCCCCACTGCCGATGCTTCGTAGGTACCCCCGTGTTTCTCGGTGATATCTTTCAGGGCACGGGAGGAGGATAAATTGGATACGGTATTCCCCTTGGTCTTCCCCAGCACATAATCGGCACAGGCCACTAAAGTATACTCTTCCCCGAACATTTCCCCTTCATTGGTTATAAACGCCAGACGGTCCACATCCGGATCTACCACAACACCGAAATCCGCCTTTTCCTTTACCACGAGGGCACAGATATCACCCAAGTGCTCTTTTAAAGGTTCCGGATTATGCGGAAAATGTCCGGTCGGTTCACAATATAGTTCCACGACCTCCACGCCCAATTCCCTTAACAACCTTGGAATGGCGATCCCCCCGGTAGAATTGACACCATCAACCACTACCTTGAATTTAGCGGCTCGGATAACATCGGGATCCACCAGATCAAGATCCAATACTTCATCGATATGTATATCTATATAGGAATCGTTCCTTACGATCTCCCCCAGATCATCGACCTCTGCAAAATCAAAAGCCTCTTCCTCCGCGATCCCCAATATCTTTGCCCCTTGCGCCGCATCCAAAAACTCGCCCTTTTCATTTAAGAGTTTTAAGGCGTTCCACTGCTTGGGATTATGGCTCGCGGTCAGGATTATACCCCCATCGGCCTTTTCCAAGGGTACGGCGATCTCTACCGTAGGGGTTGTGGACAACCCTAGATCTATAACGTCTATACCCAGGCCGACCAAGGTGGAAACCACCAAATTCTGTATCATCTCACCCGAGAGTCGGGCATCCCTACCTATAACCACTTTAAGTTTTTCTTTTTTGGAATAGGATTTTAACCACACCCCATAGGCCGCAGCAAATTTAACGGCATCGATAGGGGTGAGATTGTCTCCCGGATTTCCCCCGATGGTACCCCGTATCCCTGAAATAGATTTGATCAAAGTCATATATTCCCAATAATAAGTTTCTACAAATATAACGGGTTAGATTTAAATCCTAAGGCCCTATGTTGTAAATTCGTCCTTTATACATTTTCTCCGGGTACATGAATTTTTTAGCGCATATTTATCTTTCTTTTGAAGACGATGGGATAACCATTGGAAACTTTATTGCGGATAGTATACGCGGCAACAGGTACAAGCATCTGCCCGAAAGGATCCAACAGGGCATCATGCTGCACCGGGCCATAGACACTTATACGGACAAACATCCCACGGTAAGGCAGAGTACCAAACGGCTACATCAGAATTATAGCCATTATAGCGGGGTGATCGTAGATATCTTTTATGATCATTTCCTGGCGAAAAACTGGTCGGATTATTCCGACACCCCCCTCCCCATTTTTACAGAAAATTTCTATACCCTTTTGGAAAGCAATTATGCGCTCCTGCCCATTGGGGTAAAGCGCATGATGCCTTATATGATCAAGGACAACTGGCTTCTAAATTACGCCAATATGGAAGGTATTTCCAAGGTGCTGAACGGAATAGACCGACGTACCCAAAATAGATCCAAAATGAATTTTGCCATATTGGACCTGGAAGAACATTATTCCCTATTTGAAATGGAGTTTACCGAATTTTTCGGGGAACTGGTTACCTATGCAAGACAAAAATATATTTCCTTGGCCTAAAGATCGGGCAGACCATATCCACTTAAAAGAACACATAATGATAAAGTTAAACAGATCATTTATTATCCCGGTAATATTTATTGCCCTTGCTTCCTGTAAACCAAGTGTCCCTGCCCCAACGGGACTGGTTACTGAAAAGGCCATGGTGGTATCCGCACGTGCGGAGGCCTCCAAGATCGGTACCGATATTTTACGGATGGGCGGCAATGCCTTCGATGCCATGGTAGCCACGGAACTGGCATTGGCGGTTGCCTATCCCGTTGCGGGAAATATTGGGGGTGGCGGATTTATGGTATATAGAAAGGCAGACGGCGAATATGGAGGGTTGGACTATCGGGAAAAAGCCCCACTTTCTGCCCATAAGAACATGTATCTGGATTCCTTGGGGGAAGTAATACCGGAAAAAAGTACCTTGGGCGCCACGGCTGTCGGCGTGCCCGGAACCGTAGCGGGGATAATGGCGGTACACCAAAAATTTGGTACGTTGCCTTTACAGGAAATCCTGGCCCCCGTCATCGCCCTGGCCAAAAAGGGAGTAGTGGTCACCCCAAAACAGGAAGAGCGACTGGAAAGCTATAGGGATATCCTCATCCAAGTAAATGGGGACAGTACGCTATTTGGCCAGCTCTATAAAGCTGGGGATACGATAAAGTACCAAGCCCTGGCAAAGACCCTCCAAAAAATTGCCCAAGAGGGCAAGGACGGGTTCTACAAAGGGGAAGTGGCCGAAAAACTGAGTCGGTTTATCCAAGAAAAAGGCGGCTATATTACCGCGGAGGATCTGGCCCAATACAAGGCCAAGTGGCGTATGCCGCTTAAATTCACTTATAGGGACCTAAGTATCATTTCTATGAGTCCGCCCAGTAGTGGTGGTTTTACCATACAGCAGATCCTGAAGATGATGGAGCCCTACCCCGTGTCCGAATACGGGCATAATTCCGCCAAGACCATCCAACTATTTACGGAAACGGCAAGAAGGGCCTATGCCGATCGGAATTATTATCTGGGCGACCCCGATTTTGTGGATATGCCCATGGATGAACTATTAAATAAGGATTATTTAAAGCTGAGAATGGAAGGTTTTAGTTTTGATAAGGCCACCAAATCCTCGGAGGTAAGTCACGGAGAGGTACAGATCTTGGAAAGCGAGGAAACTACCCATTATTCCATTGTGGATGCTTTTGGGAACGCGGTAGCGGCCACCACCACCATTAATGCCGGCTATGGTTCCAAATTGTATTCCGACGAACTGGGTTTTTTCCTGAACAATGAAATGGACGATTTTAGTGCCAAACCGGGCGTACCCAATATGTTTGGACTTATTGGCGCAGAGGCCAATAGCATCATGCCCGAAAAACGGATGTTGAGCAGTATGAGTCCGACCATAGTGGAAAAAAACGGGAAATTATGGATGGTAGTAGGTACCCCTGGGGGGTCGACGATAATTACCGCCGTGGCCCAGACTATATTGAACTGTTACGAATTTGATATGGGCATGCAGGCGGCCGTGGATGCCCCCCGCTTTCACCACCAATGGCTGCCCGACGCGGTGGTGTTTGAACCCGATGGATTTTCTGAATCCCTTATCGGGGAACTAATGTCCAAAGGATATATCATAAATGAGGAACATACGCCGATCATCGGGAAGGTAGATGCCATTTTGGTACTTCCCGATGGCCGTTTGGAAGGGGGTGCGGACCATAGGGGGGACGATACCGCTACCGGATTTTAATAATGTAGCAATGTTTCAATGTAGCAATTTGGAAATTTGAAGATTTAATTTCGTTGTCCTGATTCAATCGGTACAATAAATAAGCTCCTCCCCTTTGACCCGTGCCGAGATTCCGATACGCCCTATTTCCGAAACGCTTTTTTATTCGGATCTTTACCCATCTCAAAGATCAGGTTTTTACCATCCATAATTTGGGAATAGGTTATAAAGGGTACGTCCAATCTTTTTCCGTCCAAGGTAACGGACTGGATATACATATTTTCTTCGGAAATATTCCTGGCCGTGATCTTGAACGATTTGGGTTTCCCGTCCTTTTGCAGTTGCATGGTCAGTTCGGGAAATTGGGGCGCACCTATAGCAAAAACTTCGGTTGCAGGGGTGACCGGATAAAAGCCCATGACCCCAAACACGTACCAGGCCGACATCTGTCCGCAATCATCGTTGCCATTGATTCCCAAGGCCTCGTTCCTGAAATTTTCGGTAGAGGTATGTTTTCTTATCAATGCCTGTGTCTTCCATGGCTGTCCGCTATAATTGTAAAGGTAGGCGTAGTGATGTCCCGGTTCATTGTCATGACGGTAATGGTTGTCATTAAAATTCTCGTCCAGTTTTTGTGCGAATTTTTCTTTGCCGCCATAAAGCTCGATCATTCCCGGAATATCGTGCATCGCCCCGAACAAGTACGTCCATTTGCCCCCTTCGGTGAATCCTTCCTGCGAGTTATTGTGCCAACTTCCATCGAAAAGCCTCGCATTTAAAAATTCCGTTTGGGGATTATAGAGGTTTTTATAGTTTTTGCTCCAGCCCATTAAACGATCATAATCTTCCGACTTTCCCAAATCCTTTGCCATTTGGGCAATGGCAAAATCATCGATACCAAATTCTATGGTACGGGTTACCGACTCCCTTGTCCTATCCGCCGCTACATAACCCAAGGAATGATAATAGGTTAACCCGCCCCTCGCCTCGTAGTGGATACCCTCGTTCCTATCCCCCCAAACTCTTTCGGTATCCAGAAAGGGAGGTTGCATGGCATTTTTACGTATCGCTTCATAAGCCAGATCGATATCATAATCACGGAATCCTTTTACATAGGCATCGGCTATGACGGCATCGGCATGGGTTCCGGTCATGATATTCGTATAGGTAGGATTGGGCCATTTGGGCAGCCATCCGCCTTCCTGATACATCTGCAATAACGATTGTATCATGGGGTTGACCCGTTCGGGATGTGTGAAATGCAGCAAGGGGTGCAGCGCCCTGAACGTATCCCATAATGAATAATCATTATAGGATACCCCATTATGTATCTGATCATCAAAAGCACTATAATACCGGCCATATTCCGAAAATTCCCTGGGAAACAACATGGTATGGAAGAGCGCCGTATAGAAAAT
>DATGQM010000245.1:0-4388 GCA_035304205.1 Arenibacter sp.
CTTACCGATCTACTGGAAGCAGAAAATGCTTTGGCGGATGCCAAAAATAACTATTCCAATGCGCTCTTGGAATATAAGATAGCCGAAATAGAACTGATCAAATCAAAAGGTGAGCTGAACTCCCTGACCAATTAAAACATGATTTAGTTATAAAGTTGAAAGTAATAAAGTTATAAAGTTCAAAGTTATAAAGTTCAAAGTTGAGAAGTGAGCCTTGTTCCGAAAAGTGGTTTATAGCTTTCATCAAACAAAAAATCGATTTATAAAAATTACAACACACCGATTATAAGCAATGAATAAACCATAAAAATCAAAATCCTTAGCTTTTTAGCTTGAGTTTTCGGAGTGAACCCATAGTTAAATAACCATCAGATATTCCCATAACCGGATAACGGCATAACTAGATAACATAATTATAAACCATAGAATAGAAATAAATCACACATCCCAATGAAAAAGATAATTTACATAATAATAGCAATGGCCCTACTGGTCGCAGCAGGTTTTAAACTAGTGGCCAATAAAGAAAAACAAGAAGAAGAAACGGCTATTGTAGCATTACAAAATACGACCATAGCGGTAAGGGTAGATACGGTTTCCAGAGAGGTCATTAATTTAGAATACAGATCGAACGGTAATTTTGCGCCCCATCAGGATTTAAAGCTCGCTTCGGAAAGGGGCGGCCAAATAATCCGGGTTTTGGCCCAAGAGGGATCTAAGGTAACCATTGGGCAGACTCTTGCCGTAATCAAGGCAGATCTACAATCCGTTGAATTGCAAAATGCGGAGGCGGCTTATTTAACCGCCCAAAAAGATGCCGAACGATTTGAAAGCGCATTCTCCACTGGCGGGGTCACCCAGCAACAATTGGACCAGACCAAACTGCAGTTACAATCTGCCAAGGCCCGGTTGAACCAGGCAAAAATAAATGTCGGGGACAGCAATATCAAGTCAACTATAAACGGTATCGTAAATAAACGACATATTGAACCGGGGACCGTAGTGGCACCGGGGGCGCCCCTTTTTGATATCGTAAATGTTTCCAAGTTAAAACTGAAGGTAAATGCTTCGGAAAGCCAGGTGGCCGCTATAAAAGTCGGGGATACCGTTTCTATAAAGGCCAGCGTCTATCCAAACAAGGATTTTACAGGGGTGGTAACCTTTATTGCGGCAATGGCCGATGAATCGTTAAATTTTCCGATAGAGATCGAGGTCACCAATAATCCGAACAACGAACTGAGGGCGGGAATGTTCGGTTCGGCCATATTCAGTTCCAAGGATAATGATCAAACCCCGGTAACGATCGTTCCCAGGGATGCTTTCGTAGGAAGTGTAAGCAACAATGAAATTTACGTGATCCGGGACAGCGTTGCACATCTGGAAAAAATAACCACTGGAAGAAATTTTGGGGAGAAAGTAGAAGTACTCCAAGGTGTCAAGGAAGGGGATATAGTAGTGGTAAGCGGAATTATAAATTTAACGGACGGGGCAAAAATAACGGTGATTGAATAATGAGAAGAGAGTATTGAGAAGAGAGTATTGAGAAGAGAGTATTGAGATGTGAGTATTGAGATGTGAGAAGGGAGAATAAAAAAACAATAAATATAGCAAATGAAATTAGCAGAAATATCTATAAAACGCCCTACCATGATCGTCGTGTTATTTACGATTCTCACGCTAGGAGGAATATTTTCCTATATGAATTTGGGATACGAGCTCGTCCCTAAATTTGAGGTGAATATTGTTACCATTACAACCGTATATCCCGGTGCTTCCCCTTCGGAGATTGAAAATACGGTAACCAAAAAAATCGAGGATGCCATTTCATCATTGGAAAACATCAAGAAAATCGATTCAAAATCCTTTGAGAGCCTTTCCATGGTAATGATACAGCTCAATCCGGGCACGGATACCGATTTTGCCCTTAATGATGCCCAGCGAAAGATAAATGCGATCCTAGCGGACCTGCCCGATGATGTCGATCCCCCATCCTTGGTGAAATTCTCAATGGACGATCTACCGATCATTACGGCGGCGGCGACCTCAGATATGGACGAAATAGCATTTTATGATCTACTGGATAAAAAATTACAGCCCATTCTATCCAGGGTCCCCGGTGTGGCCCAGGTAAATTTGATAGGGGGCGAGGAAAGGGAGATCCAGGTAAATATTAAACAATCCAAATTGGAAGGTTACGGCCTATCGGTTCCCCAGATCAGGGAGATGGTCCTGGCCTCGAATCTCGACTTCCCGACCGGGAACATCAAAACTAAGGAAAGTTCCACCTTGATCCGTCTGTCCGGAAAATATAAGGACGTCGAAGAACTTAAAAATCTGATCATTTCCGATAAAAACGGGATCCAGGTCCGACTCGGCGATGTCGCGGAAATAAGGGATACCCAAAAAGAAGTAGAAAAAATCGCAAGGTATAACCAAGAAAGTGCCATTTTGATCCAGGTTATGAAGCAATCCGATGCAAATGCGGTATCGGTGAGCGAACTTGTACGAAAATCGATTGATCAGATCGAGAAGGATTATACCGCGGAAAACGTAAAACTGACCATTGCGAACGACAGTAGCCAATTTACGCTTACCGCTGCCGATAATGTGATCTTTGACCTATTTTTAGCTATATTCCTCGTTGCGGCGGTGATGCTGCTGTTCCTACATAGCTTAAGGAACGCATTGATCGTAATGGTGGCGATCCCCGCATCGCTTATCGCTACCTTCATCGGAATTTACTTTATGGGCTATACCCTAAACCTTATGAGTTTGGTCGCCCTTTCCCTAGTGGTCGGTATTTTGGTGGATGATGCCATCGTTGTTCTCGAAAACATCCACAGGCACATGGAAATGGGCAAGAACAAGGTCCGTGCCGCTTATGACGGGGCAGCGGAAATCGGATTTACGGTGGTAGCGATCACTTTGGTGATCATAGTGGTATTTTTACCGATTTCCTTTGGGAACGATCTGGTGTCCAACATCATTAAACAATTCTGTGTAACGGTAATGATCGCCACCGCATTTTCGTTTTTGGCATCCTTTACCATCGTGCCCTGGCTTTCTTCAAGATTCGGAAAATTAGAACATGTCTCCAACGGGAATTTCTTCGGAAAGGTCATTTTAAAATTTGAAGCCATGCTTTCCCGGTTCACCGATTGGATATCCAATTTATTAAAATGGAGCCTAAAAAGCTGGAAAACTAAGTTGACGACCTTGGGAATAGCGGTCTTGCTGCTTTTCGGTTCGTTTTCCTTGGTCGGGGCCGGCTTTATCGGGGGAGAATTCTTCCCGGCAATCGATAGGGGGGAATTTTTGGTCCAGATAGAACTTCCAAAGGATGCCTCCATCGAGAAGACCAATATACTGACCCAAAAAGCAGAGAAATTCCTTAGGTCCAAGCCCGAAGTGGTCGATTTGATCACCACCGTGGGCCAGACAAGTTCAGGTTTCGGCGCAACCCAGGCCACTTCCTATAAATCCGAGATCAGTGTTATCCTTAATGATAAAAGTCTTCGTAAGGACAATACGTTTATCTATGCCGCGAAGACCAAGAGGGAATTGCAGAACGAATTGGTAGATGCACAGATAGCTACGATCCCTGTCGGACTAATGGGGGCCGAACAGGCACCCCTACAGCTCATCGTTATTGGCTCCGATCTACCGAGCGCAATGGAGTTTGCCCGAAAGGCCGAAGCGGAACTCCTGAAAATTTCTGGGACATCGGAGGTGGAATTATCCGTAGAGGATGGAAATCCGGAAATTACCGTCGAGGTAGATAGGGATAAAATGTCCAGCCTGGGGTTAAATCTATCTACTGTTGGTCTAACAATGCAAACGGCATTCAGCGGTAATACCGATGCAAAATTCAGGGCGGGGGAATATGAATACGATATCAATATTAAATATGACGAGTTTGATCGGTCCAACATTAAGGACGTATCAAATTTAATCTTCATCAATGACAACGAAGAAAAAATAAGATTGGACCAGTTCGCGGAGGTCAGCCAAGGTTCCGGACCAAGTGTTTTGGAGCGTAGGGACAAAAGTCCGTCCGTCAATGTAAACGCCCAGGTCATTGGACGCCCTATCGGCGATGTTGCCGCCGAATGGGAAAACATATTTTCCAATATCGAAAGGCCGTCCGGGGTTTCCTATGTCTGGGGCGGGGATATGGAAATGCAGGGCGAGGGTTTCGGAACCCTGGGAATCGCCCTTTTGGCCGCTATTATTTTGGTATATTTGGTAATGGTGGGCCTATACAATAGCTATATCCACCCCTTTGTAGTATTGTTCTCGATTCCGCTTTCCCTGATCGGGGTATTGGTAATATTGGCACTGACCAATAATACCTTAAACGTTTTTACCATTTTGGGGATGATCATGCT
>DATGQM010000246.1:0-2349 GCA_035304205.1 Arenibacter sp.
TATCTTTCCCGATTGTGCTATTTCGTATACCTTATGGTTGGTGGCGTACCAACTGGTCTCATAATTGGTCAACAGATGGATCCCGTGCTTCTCTGCCAGGGATTTCATTTTTAGGGCATGCTCCACACTTACCGCCAAAGGTTTTTCTACCATAACGTGAATCCCTTTTGGGGCACAGGCCTCAACAACGGATAAATGGTCATAGATACTGCCGAAGGCCATAACGGCTTCCGGTTTGGTTTTTGCGATCATCCCTTCCACCGTGTCGAATACCAGATCCTGGGAAAATCCATAACGCCCGGCAAGGCGCGCTACCAATTCCTTGTTGCTTTCCGCAATGCCCACAATTTTAATATCGCCCAGGTCTTTCCGTCCCAATATCCAATGCACATGGTCATGGGAGAGTCCGGCTATACCGACCCTTAAGGGTTCGCTATTGGATTGGCCCTTTAAGGATAGGGGCGCTAAGGCAACGATCAAGATCAGGACAATAAAATTGAATGCTTGGGTAGTTTTCATATGATCCTTGGTTTTTATGAATTAACTTTTATTTTTTTGTCGATAATAGATTGGTCACAATCGACTGGGGAATGCAAATATGCCAATCATTATTGGCCAGATGCCTGTCAATATATAGCACCCGGGCATAGATCCATCATCCTATCAATCGTTTTATCCACTTCAATTTGGTTTTGGTATGTGGATAATACTTTAGCTCCGGCTCTATCCAAGTAGCCTTTTCCAATATCCCCTTATAGTGGGAGAAGGTCCGGAACCCATGCTCCCCGTGGTAGGAACCTATACCGCTATCCCCGACGCCCCCAAAGCCCAGGTTGCTATTGGCAATATGCATTATGGTGTCGTTTATGGCGCCCCCGCCAAACGGGATTTCGTTCAATATTTTTTGTTTTACTTGCTTATCCTTGGTAAACACATAACAGGCCAATGGCTTGGGCATCGACTTGATCTGGGCAATGGCCGTATCCAGATTTCCGTAATTAATAACCGGGAGGATGGGTCCAAAAATTTCATCCTTCATAATCTTATCGTCAAAAGAAACATCCTTCAGGATAGTGGGCTCTATGATCCGGGCCTCCAAATTGTATTTTCCCCCAACAAATACCTTGTGGACATCGATCAGGTCTATAAGGCGGTGCATATGTGCCTCGTTTATTATCTGCACGTAGTTGTCCTCTTCCACTTCAAATCTGGATGCTTCTATTTCGTTTTTTGCCATTTCCAGGAACCTGTCCTTGATGGCTGTATGGACCATTACATAATCCGGCGCAATACAGGTCTGTCCGGCATTTAGGAATTTGCCCCAGATAAGCCTTTTTACGGTCATCTTAAGGTCACAATTTTCCGTAATTATGGCGGGACTCTTGCCTCCCAGTTCTAGGGTGACCGGGACTAAATTTTTGGCAGCCGCTTGGTAGACGATCTTACCTACCGCTATACTGCCGGTAAAGAATATTTTATCGAACCGTTGATCCAAAAGTGCCGTAGTTTCCGCAACCCCGCCCTCTACCACCCTAAAAAAACCGGGGTCAAAGTTTTCGTTGATCAATTTGGCCATGGCATTACTGGTATTTATGGGGAGTTCACTGGGTTTAAGGATAACCGTATTTCCGGCCGCAATGGCCGCAATGGCGGGTGCCAGAGATAGTTGGTAAGGATAGTTCCAGGCCCCGATGATCAGACTTGTTCCCAACGGTTCTGGGATAATGTACGACTTGGCGGGCAAATTGGCCAAATTGGTGGCCACCCTTTTTTTGGAAGACCATTTCCTTACATTTTTAACGGCTTCCTTAATGTCATGGTAAAGCAGACTTATTTCGGTTGTGTAATTTTCAAAGGAGGATTTTTTGAAATCCTCATATATCGCCTGGTGCAAGAGTTCCTCGTTTTCCCGTAATAGATTTTCCAGTTTTTTTAACTGGTCGATCCTAAAAGCGATTCCCTTAGTAGCATTGGTATTAAAGAATTTTTTTTGTGCTTCTACTAGTTCCTGCATTTTTTATATTTTATCGGTCTTGTTGATTGGATAATCGATTACTGGGTCCGCTGCGAAACGTCGTTTTAATTTTTATTCCACAAAAATCAATTCACAAAACAACATATGATTATTAGTATCATAAAAAACAAAATCCGAACTAGTGGCTTTTGGCTCTAACCTCTTAACTCCTTAACATTTTAATCTGAGTTTTTCATTATTGTACCATAAATAGGGCATTGACGAAAAAAAGCTTGCCGTTCTCCCAGAATCCCCGGAACAACGGATTGTCTACCATGTAGACCACTTGTCCCCTCCCATAATCCTCCACTCCGAAAACAAGGGAACCGCTTATA
>DATGQM010000247.1:0-7684 GCA_035304205.1 Arenibacter sp.
GTTACCCCGCTAACGGCATCAACAATGGCCTCCCTTCTCTGGATAAGTCGATTAAAAAGGGTCGATTTACCTACATTGGGTCTTCCTACAATGGCTACAATAGCACTCATATTTTTAATTTGATGCAAAAGTACTATTTAAATCCGAAGTAAAAGCAGTATCTTTTGGGCTTCTCGGCCTTGGATTAATTATTGTACCCAAAGCGTTTTAATTGATTGGGATCGCTCCGCCAATTCTTGTTCACTTTCACATAAAGTTCCAGATGCACTTGTTTGTCGAAGAATTTCTCCAGGTCCTTCCTGGCCTCCACTCCTACCCTTTTTAGGGCGGCTCCCTTATGCCCGATAATGATTCCTTTTTGGGAATCGCGCTCTACCATGATGACCGAACGCATCCGGATGATCTTTTCGTCCTCGAAAAATTCTTCCGTATCGATTTCCACGGAATAGGGAATTTCCTTTTTATAGAATTGCAGGATCTTTTCCCTAATGGTCTCGTTCACAAAAAAGCGTTCCGGCTTATCCGTTAATTGGTCCTTCGGGTAATAGGGCGGGGCCACCGGTAATAATTCCAATATCCTGTGGAACACTTCCTTAACATTAAAGTTCTGTAGGGCCGATATGGGGTGGATTTCGGCGGTCGGCAATTGTTCCTGCCAATATTGAACCTGTTCTTCCAATATATCCTGCTCGGATATATCTATCTTATTCAGCAACAGCAATACGGGAATGGAGCTATTTTTAATCTTCTCGAAGAATCGCTCGTCCTTTAAGGCCTTCTCCCCTATTTCTACCATATAGACCAGCACATCGGCATCCTCAAAGGCCGATTTCACAAAGTCCATCATGGAGGATTGTAGTTCATAGGCAGGCTTAATAATTCCCGGGGTATCGGAGAGGACCATCTGGAAATCATCCCCGTTAACAATACCCAGGATACGGTGCCTAGTGGTCTGGGCCTTGGAGGTAATAATGGATAGTTTCTCGCCCACAAAGGCATTCATCAGGGTAGATTTCCCCACATTGGGATTTCCTATAATGTTTACAAAACCGGCTCTATGCTGCGTCATTTTTTACTTTTATGAAATACGTTTTCATCGCTCTGTTCACTCGTGGTGCCAAATATAATACCGCGATCATATTGGGGATCACCATCAGCGCGAAGGAAAGGTCTATCAGATTTATCACCAAATCTACGGACGCTACCGCTGCAAAGGTAATACTCCCCACATAAATGTAGTTATAAAAATTGCCCGTTTTGGCATCCGTCAAAAAAGAAAGGCATTTTGTACCGT
This sequence comes from Arenibacter sp., assembly GCA_035304205.1. Classification (GTDB taxonomy): domain Bacteria; phylum Bacteroidota; class Bacteroidia; order Flavobacteriales; family Flavobacteriaceae; genus Arenibacter. The sequence goes on from DATGQM010000247.1 coordinate 1,295, forward strand.
AATAGGAATAGGTAAATAAGGTGGAGAGTGCAAAGGCGGCCACTATCACCATCAATAGGACATCCCCATAACCGAAGAATGTTTTTTCAAAGGCGATCAAGGTCATAACTATACCGTTTGCTTCCACTTCCAGGTGGGCCCCGCTGAGGAGAATGACCAAAGCGGTAAGGGTACAGACCACAATGGTGTCTATAAAGGGGCCCAACATGGCTACCAACCCTTCCTGGACAGGCTCCTTGGTCTTGGACTGTCCGTGATACATGGGGGCCGTTCCTACGCCGGACTCATTGGAAAACACGGCACGCCGCACTCCTATGATAATAAGGCCCCAGAGTCCGCCCTGAACGGCCGTTTTAAAGTTGAACGCCTCCTCGAAGATAAGCATCAGGGATGGCCAGATCTGTCCGGCGTTGACGATCATTATATAGAAAACGGCAAAAAAATAGACCAGCACCATAAAGGGAACAATAGCGGTCGCCACCCTGGCAATCTTTTGCAGGCCCCCAAAAATTACAAATGACGTAATAATGGAAAGACCGATCCCTATGGCCAATCTCCAATAGAAAACCCCTTGGGCACCAAAATTTGCAATGGTCTCATTGGGGTCGACCACCTCCATGATAGTTTGGGTGAACTGGTTGGTGGTAAATGCCGGCAACACGCCAAAAAGCCCCGCAATACAAAAAAATATGGCCAATGGCCTGGCCCTTTTGCCCATCCCTTGGGTAATGAAATACATGGGACCTCCCTGCAAATTGCCATCGCTATCATTGCCCCTGTACATTATGGCCAAGCTGCAGGAATAAAATTTTATCGCCATGCCCACCAAGGCGGTGACCCAGATCCAAAAGACCACCCCGGGACCGCCCATATAAATGGCAATGGCGATCCCAGCAATATTTCCCATCCCCACGGTTGCCGCTACGGCCGAGGACAATGCCTGTATATGACTGACCTCTCCCGGATCATCGGGATTGTCATACTTCCCGGCGGTTACGGCCAGAGCGTGACCGAAATAGCGAAAGGGCAGGAATTTTGAATAAAACACCAGAAATACACCGCCCCCCATAATGAGGAAAAGCATTACCCATTCCGTATATGGCAATACAGCCGATAAAAAGTCATTGATTGCGCCCATAATATTCCAAAAATCCCTAAGGTATGGAATTACGGGGTTCTTGGGAATCTAAAATTTAATTTTTTCCAAGGTGGGGAGATAATTCCCAATAACCGAAATGTCTTTTTTTTACATCTAAAAATATTACCGGAATATATTTGGATTATTACGAAAAACCTTTGTATCTTTGCATTCCGAAATAATTCAGTCAGCATTATGAACTGAGGGCAAAAAGCCAAGTTGATTTTTCGGAAAACGCACATCGCGGGATAGAGCAGTAGGTAGCTCGTCGGGCTCATAACCCGAAGGTCACAGGTTCGAGTCCTGTTCCCGCTACTAGTAAGGACAAGGCTTCACAGAAATGTGGAGCCTTTCTTTTTTACAAGGGGTACAGAATAGGTACAGAATAGAATAGTAGTGGATCAAGACCAATTGTTCCGGTTTGACATTTATCTTGATTACAAATGCCATTATTTTGTAGCCAAAAATATTATTGATGAAATATTTTAATGCTTAAACGCATTTTTCATTAATTCCATTTCATTTCTTGGAATGCCTAAATCCATCGCAATTTGTCGCCACTGACCTATATTCTGCTGAATCGAATTGATAATAGCGTTGGCTTCTTTTTCTTTTAACCGAAAATAAGGAGCGACTTCCCGTACCAGGTCTAAGTCCAAAGCATTGTCATTTTCTGAAATATTGAGTTTTAAACCAGTACCGTTCGGGGTTGGATTAATATCATAAGCTGGCGAAAGTATCCAACCGGAATCCGTTAACAGAAATCCGTGATTGCGAAGATGATCATCCGTATTGGAAATACAAACATTAAACGCAATACGTCTCCATAACTTATTGAGATCATTATCAACATCAACACCATTCTGCATTAAAAATTCCAGGAGCTCTAAATAACTGACCCCATCTTGGTAGTCCGTTCCATCAGTATATCCCAATAAAGTCATTGCAGAGGCAAAATGGATACGGGTACCATCGATCTTCCTATCAAAGCGTTGTGTCAAAAAGGTATGTTGGTGATGCGAAAATTTTTGTATCCTTGACGGTGCCATTTCAATTCCGGATTGAATGGCAAGTCGATACGCCAGCATTTCCCAAGCCCCCATATCCTGCTGGTCATTTTGGCTTGGAAATTTAGCAATCCATAAACCGCCATCAATATCCTGTATATTGGCTTTAGGTCTTGCACCTCCCAATGAAGACCCTGGTGCCATTAGCATATTGAGCCATTTTGGGTATTCTGGATTATCCGGGGCATCTTCTTTTTCTAGCTGTAAGCTGGCAAATTCAAGATCTCTAAGTGCAGCGAAAGGCGGTGCGGCCATCGCTGCATTATCATCTAAAAAAGCACCGTTCTGTATTGTTTTAAAACGAAGTCCTCCCATTCGGTTATTGTCGTAAACCCCAAGTAGATAATCCGACTCCATTAAAGTTTTAGGGCGTCGATCTTCTTTTCTGGCTTTAGCAGCCTCTTTACGCATCATTAGCACCCGTCCCCACCTATCTGGTGACGAATCCAAGAAAATACCGAAATTGGATTTCCCATCATTGAGGTACTGAGCTCCTTCGAATAATTGTAGGTCAGGATCTATGATCTGGGCATAATCCGATTGCAACCATCCTTTATCGTACTCAAAGGAAAATATTTCTTTCCCTCTAGATGGCGTAGCATATAAACTCCCCATTATGAATGGAGCTTCAATTCCATCCCAATGCGCATATACAAATATTTCTTTTCGTTCCAGTACCATTCTTTCTTAGTGCTTTTTTGGGCCGCGTTCCTTTACGGTTAGATTGGCATCCTGTATTTTTCTGCCCAATACATCATCGTCGGCCAAAAGCAATATATCCTTCTCCAACCCTAATACTAATAAAACTTGGAGAATAATACCTAAAGAAATTGAAGGACTTCCTTTTTCTAGGGAAGAAAGTGTAGGACGGGAAATCCCAGCTCGCTCTGAAACCTGATCCATCGTTAGTTTCCTACGTAAGCGTGCTAACTTAATATTTTCTCCTACCGTTTGTAAAAGCCTCGTGTTTTTAGGCAGTAATATAATGCTGTTTCTAGACATAACGTTAAATATATTTTACAAATATAGATAAAAAAGTAAATAGTATTTTACGTTATTACAATAAATAATATAGGGAGCTTAATTTTTATCCAAAAACACTTTTTTGGGACAATGGCATTTGTTACAAATATTTTCCATTAAGAAGGTACTTATATTATTTAAAAACAAATTTTTTCCATTATGAGCATATTATAGTTAAATGTTTTCCACTATAAAATATATATGCCCAAAATGAATTATTCTTTTATAAAATCCACTCAGCCCATTCCCCTCCATCTCGCGAAAAGCTGCATTTCGGGCTGCAGCCCTTCCCTAAAAAAGTCTTGGACACCCTTCCCAATTTCTCCTTTCCATTCCGTTAACCCTAGATGTTCCTGAAGGAATACTTATCCTGAACGTAGTAGAAGGGTTGTCAGCCCAATCCAAGATGGTGAACGGAGTCCGCTTCGACATACGAACCAAAGCAAAGCGGTACTAAATTTCCATCGCCATCGCCGGATCGCTCACACTTGGTCGGCCCGTTTCCACCCTTCCGGCGAATCTCTGAAAATGCCCGTTTCCGACTTTTACCGAAAAGTCATACCAGTTGCCACTGCTTTTCAAGGCCCATTTCCTTTCCTCGCTCTTTCCCGCAGCTATTTTAAAGGTCCACGGACCACCATGATCATATGCATTGGAAGTTATGGTCGCAATAATTGAGGTTTTTCCGGGATTTTTTATGTCGACAGATATTCCGCCCTTATTATAATCAAAAACCAAGCTAATTTCAGGTTCCTCCATAGAATCGATGTTTCCGGAAAATTTCTGAAAATATCCATTGGGCCCATAGACCTCTAGATCATAGGAGCCTTGATTCGGCCCCACCTGCCAGTCGTCCGAGATCGACTTGCCCGCTTCCACCGTATAGCGCCTGGGAATGTGATCTAGATGGTTTAAATCGTAAACATGGTACACCACGCCGGCATCACCTTTGTTCCCAAAGGTTAAATTGATCTTATTTTCATTCCCCAACTTCCGTAGGTGTACGTTCAAGCGATACGGGAGGGCCCGGGAAAATCTAGTGCCCTTCTCTTGGTAAAGTGGTGCGGGATCCGTAGGGGCCGCTGCAAGGGGCAATAGTTTGGAAGTCGCATCCAGGTCGGGATAGTTGGCCGTTTTGGGCATAGCCGGGAATATAGGGTCGTTCGGATTGACAAAGTCAAAGGCCGAGACCAGGTCACTGCTCACGGCCCGGTGCCACGGACTGATCGCGGGTATGGTTACCCCAAAACACTTTTCGATAAATTGTCCCACGGAAGTATGGTCGGCCACTTGGGAATCGACCCATCCCCCTTTGCTCCACGGGGATATAATATATAATGGTACCCGGGGGCCAAATCCCCATGGACGGATATTTCCCGAAATGGTATCCCGTTCATCCAGGTAGCGATCTTTATCGCTGTGAAAATACATCCCGTCCAGATCAAGGGTAGATTTCCCCGCCAATGTCTTGTCCAAGTTGTAGGAGGGGACCGCGGGCGCGGGAATATGGTCAAAAAGGCCATCGTTCTCATCAAAGGTCAGGAAGAAAACGGTCTTGCTCCATACCTCGGGATTGGTGGTAAGGGCGGATAATATCTCATGGGTAAAATCGCTCCCCCGGTAGGGGCTGGAAGGCGCACCAGGATGTTCCGAATCAGCTTGGGAAGGCAATATCCAAGAAACCTGTGGCAATTTGTTGTTCCTAACATCGTTCTCCAAATCTTGTAATGACCAGTGCCGCATACCCTTCTCGTAAATGGGAGATCCCGGCTTTGCGTTGCGGAAACTCTCAAAGGCAAGTCCGCCATGCATGGCACCTGTCCAGTTATTATTGGGATCTTGATATATCCGCCAACTGACCCCTTCTTTTTCCAGAACATCCGGGATGGTAGGCCATGTAAAGGCATTTCCCTGGTACGTATATCCGGGTTCCGGCATCTCACCCTTTATCCAGCACCGAAGGTTTACGGGTTCCGAATCCACATCCGTACAATTGATACCTTCCGCCCGCTTTTGGGGATCAAAATTAGAACCGGACCAGAACACGATACGATTGGGGTCGGTACCGGTCGCTACGGAGCAATGGTGGGCATCGGAGATCGTAAAGGCTTCGGCAAGGGCATATTGAAAGGGAATCTCCTCCCGGGTGTAATAGGCCATGGAGAAAGGTGTCTTGTACAAGGGCCAATAACCATACTTTCCTTGGTTCCAAGCGGCCTGCATATCGGGAAAATTGTGCGGGGTGCCCTTGATCAAAGCCGCGTTGGATGTTTTCCGATCGGCACGATAGGGAGGGACTATCCTTTGTCCGTCCGATTGATAAAATACCCGCTGCCCGCTCTCCAAGGGAATCGGAAAACGATCTCCAAAGCCACGTACCCCTTTCATAGTACCAAAATAATGATCAAAGGACCGGTTTTCCTGCATTAGGATCACAATATGTTCCACATCCCGTATAGATCGGGTGGTATTGTGGGCCTCTACTGCCAAAGCTTTTTGAACCAAGGGAGGCCAAAGGGTACCCGCCAGACCGGCGGTAGCGGATAGTTTGATGAATTTTCTACGGTCCAGGTGCGACATGAATAATGGTAATTAAGGTTGAAATATATTCCATTAAGAAAGTCATTATATTAATTCCGACCAAAAATTTTCCATTTTAAATGTATTATGCCTAAATATTTCCATTATAATTTATTGCCACCTCAAAAAAATCCAGGAATCAATGCTTTCTTAAAAAAATCTTGGATACCTGTGAAATCTATTTCCCAATATACACCGTTTTTTTATTTACAAATTCCAACATCCCTTCCATGGATAATTCCCTACCGTATCCGGAGGCCTTGGTGCCCCCGAATGGCAATCTGGGATCGGATTTTACCATCTCATTGATAAAAAATGCACCATCCGGGATCTCCCCGATAATTTTTCTGGCCGATGCAATATCCTCGGTAAACAACATGGTACCCAAGCCATATTTGGAACTGGCGGCCAATGATATGGCCTCCTTCCTATCCTTTGCCTTGATCACAGCGGCCACCGGGCCAAAAAGTTCCTCATCAAAAGCGGGCATTCCCGGTTTTACCCCCGTAAGAATGGTAGGTTCGTAATAAGCATCTTTTCTAGCGTTGCCAAAATCGACCTCCGCACCCATAGCTATAGAGG